>DATLFF010000083.1:0-10715 GCA_035524915.1 Gemmatimonadota bacterium
GCCCCTGCCGTCGTCGGAGGCCGTGCTCGTCTCGATGGACCAGGAGGGCCGGGTGTACGTGGACCAGACCGAGATCCAGCCGGACCAGGTGGGCGAGGTGCTCGCCCAGATCCGCACCTCCCGTGGGCTCGGCCGGGTCTACGTCCGGGCCGACGAGCGGATCCCCTACGGCGAGGTGGCGCGGCTCATGGGCCGGATCCGGCAGGCCGAGTTCGAGAACGTGGGGCTCGTGTTCGAGGCCTCCATGGAGGAAGAGTGAGCCGCTGGATGGTCGTCTCGGCGGGGCTCCACGCGGTGGCCGCGGTCCTGGTCCTGGCGCTCGGCATGATCGAGTCGGGCCCCCGTCCGATGCCGCCGGTCTACCAGGTGAGCCTCGTGTCGGCGGCCGAGATCGCGCCCATGCGGACCCGTCCCCAGCCGCGGCCGCCCGAGCCCGAACCCGAGGAGGAGACGCCACCCGAGCCCGAGGCCGAGGAGAAGGTGCCCGACCCGGAGGAACGGCCCACGCCGCAGCGCGAGCGCCCGCGCGACCCCACTCCGACCCCGCGGGAGGGCCCCGAACGGGCCCGCGAAGCCGGGGATCTCCCGGTGACGGTGGAGGGCCGCCCGTTCCAGTTCCCGTGGTACCTGGAGCAGGTCTACCGCAAGGTGACGCGGAACTGGCGGCCGACCTCCAACACCCTGGAGGCCACCGTCCATTTCCGGATCGCCGCGAACGGGCGGGTCTCGGACATCGACGTCCACGAGTCGAGCGGGAACTTCCTGTTCGACCAGGCGGCGCGCCGGGCGGTCGAGGCGGCGGGGCCGATGCCGCCGCTGCCGGAGGGTTACTCCGGCGACTGGCTGGGCGTCTACTTCGTCTTCGACACACGGATGCGGCCCGAGTAGCGGAACCCGGGTTCGAGTGGACGGTATGAAGGAGATTCGGAGATGAACGACGCGCTCTTCCCCCGCGCGGCCGCCTGCGCCGCGGCGCTCCTGGCGACCACCGCGCCGGCGCTCGCCCAGCAGGAGGTGACGCTCACCGCGCAGGGCTACGTCGACGAGACGATCAACCTGGCGATCGACGATCTCGCGCCCGCCTCCTCGGCCGCCCGCACGGTGGCCGACATCCTGGCGTACGACCTCGAGTTCTCGCTCCGCTTCAACGTGATCGAGGGGAACCCGGGGGTCGTCCCGCGCTCCGGGACCGACTACGAGGCGTGGGCGATCTTCGGGACCGAGTACCTGGTGACGGGCGGCGTCGAGCCGACCGGCGCCGGCTACCGGGCCGACCTGGCGCTCCACCACGTCCCCTTCCAGCGCCGGATCCGCGACCTCACCTTGGCCCTGCCCGCCATCGACTCGCCCGGCTTCCGCGCGGCGGTCCACGACGCGTCCAACCGGGTCATCCTGGAGTTGACCGGCGAGCAGGGCGTGGCGGACACGAAGGTCGCCTTCGCCAGCCGGCGGCGCGGCGACAAGGAGATCTACACGATCGACTACGACGGGCATCATCCCACCCGGGTGACCGCGCTCGACACGATCTCGATGACTCCGGACTGGCACCCCTCGGGCGCGGAGATCTGCTTCACCACCTTCGTGACGGGCGATCCGGACCTCTACTGCGCTCCGGCGGGCGGCGGCCGGGCGCGGCCGATCAGCACGAACAAGGGGCTCGACATGGCCCCCGGCTGGTCGCCGGACGGGTCACGGCTGGCGATGACGCTGACCAAGGACGGCAACGCCGAGATCTACGTGCTGAACGTCGGCGGGCGGAGCCTGCGGCGGCTCACCTACAACATGGGGATCGACACGGCGCCGTCCTGGTCGCCGAACGGGCGGCGGATCGTGTTCGAATCGGACCGCACCGGGAGAAGCCAGATCTACACCATGGACGCCGAGGGGGCGAACGAGCGCCAGATCACCTTCGGCGGCGAGGCCCACTCCCCGGCCTGGTCCCCGCTGGGAGACCGGATGGCCTACGTGGAGCGGGTCGGCGGGCGGTTCCAGATCGTGACCATCGACCCGAACGGGGGCGGCCGGACGGTCATGACCTCGATCGGTGACAACGAGGACCCGTCCTGGTCGCCGGACGGGCTCCACATCGCGTTCAGCTCGACCCGGGGAGGCGGCTCGGACATCTACACCATGGACTGGGACGGGCGGAACGTCCGGAAAGTCACGCAGGGCGGGGCGTACGTGAGCCCCAGCTGGTCCCCCCGGCTCCGGAGCGGCGGGCGTTGAAACCCGCCCCGGCCGGACTATCTTCTCGACAACCGATGGGCGGGGGCGGCAGAAGCCGCGGCGGCCCGTTCACGCAACACGGAGGAGGTTCGATGGCGGCACGCAGGATCCTGACGCTTGGGACGACGACGCTCGTGGTGGCGCTGGTGGCGCTCGGCTGCTCTCGCAGGCAGGCGGAGACCGATCCGATGCGCGACCGGACCGAGCCGCCGCCCACCACCACCACACCCCCGGTCAGGGACGACGGCTACGACGCCGAGCGAGCGGCCATGGAGCGGGCGATGGCGTCCATCCAGCAGCCCATCTACTTCGAGTTCGACCAGTCGGATTTGAGCTCCATGGCGCGGGAGGAGCTGCAGCGCAAGGCCGAGGTGCTCCGCGCGTACCCGGAGATCCGGGTTCGGATCGAAGGGCATTGCGACGAGCGCGGCACGGTCGAGTACAACCTGGCGCTGGGCGAGCGGCGGGCCGAGGCGGCTCGGGGGTATCTGATCGACCTGGGGATCGACCCCGACCGCATGACCACCGTCAGCTACGGCGAGGAGCGGCCCGCGGTGATGGGGAGCAACGAGGCGGCCTGGTCGCAGAACCGCCGCGACGAGTTCGTCCCGCTGGGAGTGTGATGCGGCGGGGCGATCACGCACGGAAGGGCGGTCGCCGCCCAGCGGCCGCTCTCGCGCTCGGCCGGGCGGCCATTGTCGCCCTCGGGGTGGGAACGCTGGCACCGGCCTGCGCCACGCGCGGCGACGTCGACTACCTCTCCGAGGAGCACCAGGCGATCAACCGCCAGCAGGCCGAGCTGGAGCGCCGGGTCACCTCGCTCGAGGAGGCCATGACCCGGCTGGAGGGATTGCTGACCTCGATGCGGGCCGACCTCCGGGCGGAGCTTGGCGCGGTCCGGCAGGGGCTCAACGCCATGGAGTCCGCCGTGCGGGGCACCCAGAGCCGGATCGAGAACCTCCAGCGCTACACGCCGCCGGCCCCGGCCGCGCCGGCGCCCGGTGACACGACCGCCGCGGCCGAGACCGCGGTCGACCCGATCGCGCTGTACAACGCTTCGCTGAACGACTACCACCAGGGGCGGCAGGACCTGGCGCGGCAGGGATTCCAGGAGTACATGCGGCGATTCTCCCGCGGCATCAACGCGTCCGACGCGCAGTACTGGCTGGGCGCCATCGAGTACGACGAGGGTCGCCACCGGGAGGCGATCGTGGAGCTCCAGCGGGTGGTCGACGGCTACCCCGACAGCGCCAAGGCCCCGCTGGCCCTGCGCAAGATCGGCGACGCGTGGCGCGCGCTCGGCGAGAACGGGCGGGCCCAGTCGGCGTACCGCGCGCTGATCGAGCGCTACCCCGACTCCTCGGAAGCCGAGGGCGCCCGGCGGGAGCTCGGCATCCGGTAGGCTGCGATGCGCTGTCCATTCTGCGGGTCGCAGGAGGACCGGGTGGTGGACACCCGGTCCAGCAAGGAGGGCCGCGCCATCCGCCGGCGGCGGGAGTGCCTCTCGTGCGACGAGCGGTACACGACCTACGAGGCGATCGAGCTGTTCCCCCGCCAGGTGGTCAAGCGCGACGAGCGGCGGGAGCCCTACGACCGGGAGAAGCTGTTGTCGGGGGTTCGCACCGCCTGCGCCAAGCGGCCGGTCAGCATGGAGACGATCCAGACGCTGGTAGAGCGGATCGAGGAGAGGATGGAGCACCTTGGAACGATGGACGTGCCCAGCGAATGGATCGGAGAGCAGGTGATGAGCGAGCTCCACGAGATCGACCAGGTGGCCTACGTGCGTTTCGCCTCCGTATACCGGAAGTTCCAGGACGTGACCGAGTTCATGGACGAGCTCAAGGGCCTCTCGGACGAGGAACCCGCCGGCGAGTCCTCCTGAGATCCGCGATCGAGACCGCCCCGCCGCATGACATCTCCCCGTCATCCCGAAGCGACGATGTCGTTCCTGGAGCACCTCGAGGAGCTGCGCCGGCGCATCCTGTGGAGCCTGGGGGCGGTCGTGCTGGGCGCGCTCGTCGGCTTCTACGTCACGACGAACTTCGAGGTGATCGCCTTCCTGACCCGGCCGGTCCGGCCGCTGCTGGAGAGCGGGCGGCTGGCCTACCTGCACCCCACCGAGCCGTTCATGGTGACCCTCAAGGTGGGCGTGTTCGTGGGCGTGCTGATCGCCCTGCCGGTGGTGTTCTGGCACTTCTGGCGGTTCGTGGCGCCGGGTCTGATGGAGCGCGAGAAGAAGGTCTTCGTGCCGGCGCTGGTAGGCTCGGTGGGCCTGTTCGTGGGCGGCGCCGCGATGGCTTTCTTCTTCGCCCTGCCGCTGGCCCTGCGCTTCTTCTTCTCGTTCGGCGAGGGGGCGCTGGAGCCGGTGATCACGATCGGAGACTACTTCTCGTTCGCCATGCGGATCACGCTCATGTTCGGGCTGGTGTTCGAGACGCCGCTCGTGGTGATCGTCCTGACCTACGTCGGGGTCCTGTCGCCGCGGACGGTCCGGAAATACCGCCGGCACGTCATCGCGGGCATGACGATCGTGTCGGCGATCGTGACCCCGGCCGACGTCTTCAGCATGGTGCTGATGCTGGTGCCGCTGTACCTGCTGTTCGAGCTGAGCGTGCTGGCTGCGTCCCTGATCGAGCGGCGGCGCGAGAAGCGCGCGCGGCGGGAAACGGCCGTGCCGCGGCGCGAGCTGCCGCTGGAGCCCGGCGATGCGTAGCGTGAGCGGCGCCGCCGTCCTGGTGGCCGGCGCGGCGCTCCTGCTGGCGCTGGCGGCACCGGCCGCGGCCCAGCAGGACCTGCCGCCCCTCGAGGAGCTCCTGAAAGGAGCCACCTCGCCCCAGGACTCGACCGCGATCCGGGAGGCGTACCGGGCCGCCACGGGGCTCCGCGGGGCGGCGCCCGGGGAGGAGGAGCCGGCCCGCGCCGAGCCGCGGCCGCGGCGGGACGAGACCCCCGCGGACCGGGGCGAAGGCCCGGGGCCGGACGGCGGGCGCCCGGCTCGGAGCGCGGCGATCCCGCGAGGCGACGCGGTCTACGACATCCTGGCCGCACGCGCCGACACGACCGCGGGCCAGGGGCCGATCACCTACAGTGGCGAGCGGCTGGTCTTCTATCCCGAAACCGAGGTCATCGTCCTGGAGGGGGAGGCGGTGGCGGGCCAGGCCGGGACCGAGCTGGCCGCCCAGCGGATCCTCTACCGCAGCCGCGAGGGAGCGGTCGAGGCCTTCGGCGAGGCGTCGGTCAGCCGGGGCCAGGCCACGCTCGGGGCCGATAGCCTGTTCTACGATCGCCAGACGAGCGCCGTGGCCACGTTCGGCGCGTCGGTCCTCTCCGAGGGCCAGTCGGAGACCACCGGGGTGGACCTGCGCTACGACCTGGAACGGGCCAGCGGCCGGCTGGGGGGTGGCGTCACGCGATACGACCCCTGGATCCTCGAGGGAGCGTCGATGTCCAAGATCGGGACGTCCACGTTCACGCTGGCCGACGGGTACTTCACCACCTGCGATCTGGAGGACCCGCATTACACGTTCCGCGCCGACGAGATCAAGCTGCGGCAGAACGACGTGATCGTCGCGCGGCCGGTGGTCCTCTACTTCTCGGACATCCCGGTGTTCTACCTGCCGTGGTACGTGGAGCCGGTCACGCGCGGCCGGAGCTCGGGGTTTCTGCGGCCCAAGATCGGGATCAACACCCTGATTTTCGGCAGCGGCAAGGAGCGCAACGTCCAGGACCTGGGCTACTACTACGTGTTCGGCCCCTACGCCGACGCGCTGGTGGCCGCCGACTGGTACACCGAGTCCCGGTTCGTCATGCGGGGCGACATGCGGTACAACCTGCGGCACGAGTTCCGGGGGGCGCTGCACGTGGAGCAGGTCTGGAACCGGCTGGACGACTCCAGCTCGCGCCTCATCCGCTTCAACCACGACCACACGTTCAGCCGCGAGACGCGGGCCAACGTAGACTTGAACTGGTCGAACACCCGCCAGTTCCTGCGCCGGAACTCGTTCGACCCGGACGAGATCCTCCAGCGATCCTTCCGCTCGGCGGCGAGCTACAGCACCCGCTTCGCGTGGGGCTCGCTGGTGGCGGGGGCGAACGCCGATTTCCGGCTGGACCAGGCGCGCACCGACTTCCGGCTGCCGGACATGCGGCTCTCCATCAATCAGCGGCCCCTGTGGGGGGCCCGGGACGCGACCGAGGACGCCCCGTGGTTCAGCCGGCTCCAGTACAGCGGGAGCGTGTCGCTGGTTTCGCGACTCAGCCGCTCGGCCGTGGACAGCCTCGGAAACCCCCTCGGGACGATCCCGACCGACTCCCTGGGGAACGCTCTCGACTTCGACGAGGAGACGATCGTCAACCAGCAGGAGGGACGCGGGAGCGTGTCGCTGAGCGGCCCGCTGGACCTCTTCGGCGTGATCAAGACCACGCCGTCGGTCTCCTACAACCTGACAGCGGAAAACGACCGGCTGGCGGAAGACGAGAAGCTGGGAGGGGAGGGGCGGATGAACGCCGGGCTCTCGATGAGCACCCGTTTCTTCCGCGTCTTCCAGTCGGTGCCGGGACCGTGGTTCACCGCCATGCGCCACGTGGTGTCGCCCAACGTGAGCCTCAGCTATTCGCCCGAGCCCACGCGCTTCGGGTCCTCCGCCACCGGCGAGGACGTGGTCGGCAGCATCCGGCGGGACTCCTTCACCGCCAGCTTGAGCCTCGGGAACGACTTCGAGGTCAAGATGCCGGTCCGGACCGAGGAGCCGGAGCGGGCCGCGCCGGCGGATGGGGAGGCGGCGGGCGAGGAGCCCGAGGAGGCCGAGGAGGCCGAGGAGGCCAAGGAGCCCGAGGAGGCCGAGGCCGGTGAGGTCGGCGGCGTGCGGGAACCCGAGGAGCAGACGCGCACGGTGTCGCTCCTGTCGATGGTCAACACGCTCAGCATGGACCTCCTCGAGCACGGCGAGGAGGGCCGGCTGGGCTACGGCGACCTGGGCACGCGATTCACCTCGGGGCTGGGCCGCGACTTCAACGTGTCGGTGACGATGAACCACGTCCTGGTGGAGCGGGGAGGCGAGGGGGAGGACGACCGGTTCGACCCGTTCCTGAACAGCCTCACCACCGACTTCTCGATCCGCCGGAGCGGCGGGATCTCGGTGGGGCGCCGCCAGCGCGGGCTGGAGGACTCCAACGTGGTGCGCGCCGGGCGCGGGGCGGAGGACGAGACCGCGGAGGCGGTGGAGCGTCTCGCGACCGGTCAGACCGAGGAGGCGGAAGGGTTCGGCCCGTGGTCGCTTTCGCTCACGCACTCCTGGTCGCGGCAGCGGGATGGCGTGGGGAACCGCCAGAGCCTGGGGATCGGGACGCAGTTCCTGCCGAGCCCCCACTGGAGTCTCAACTACCGCACGAACTACGACATCACGGAAGGGAACCTCCAGGGCCAGACGCTCTCACTCGTCCGCGACCTCCACGACTGGCAGGCCACCCTCGGAGTGAGCGTCTTCCCGTCGGAGCCCCAGGACCGGGTCCTCATCTCCTTCTCGGTCTACCTGCGCGACGTGCCGGAGCTGGACATCCCCTACCGCGTCCGCCGTGAGTGACGTCGTCGTCGACGGTCGCGGGCTGACGCTGGAGGACCTCGAGCGCGTGGCCCGCGCCTCCGCCCCGGTCGCCCTGGCGGCCGAGGCCCGCGAACGGATGGCGGCCAGCCGGGCGGTGGTGGACCGGGCGCTGGCGGAGGACGCGGTGGTCTACGGCGTCACCACCGGGTTCGGACGGCTCAGCGACCGTCGGATCGCCCCGGAAGAGATCGCGGCCTTACAAATAAATTTGTTAATGAGCCACGCCGTCGGGGTGGGCGAGCCGCTCCCCGAGGACGCCACCCGGGCGATGCTGCTCTTGCGAGCGAACACGCTGGCGGCCGGGTTCTCGGGCGTCCGGGTGGTGCTCTGCGAGCGGCTGCTGGACCTGCTGAACGCGGGCGTCCGGCCGCGCGTGCCGGTCCAGGGATCGGTCGGCGCGAGCGGGGACCTGGCGCCGCTGGCGCATCTGGGGCTGGTCCTGGTCGGTGAGGGCGAGGCGTGGTGGGACGGCCGCTGGCGCCCGGCGAGCGAGGTGCTGGAGGCGGTCGGGATCGAGCCGCTCGTGCTCGAGGCCAAGGAGGGGCTCGCCCTGGTCAACGGGACCCAGCTCATGACGGCGGTCGGGATCCTCGCGCTCCTCGGGGCCGAACGGCTGGTCGAGACGGCCGAGGTGGCCGGCGCGCTCTCGCTGGAGGCGATGCGCGGGACGCGCGCCGCCTTGCACCCCGCGATCCACGCGGCGCGCCCGCACCCCGGCCAGGTGGAGTCCGCTTTCCGGCTCCGCGCGTTGCTGGGCGCGACCAGCGGGATCGGCGAGTCCCACCTGGACTGCGGGCGGGTCCAGGACCCCTACTCGATCCGCTGCATGCCGCAGGTCCACGGCGCGGTGCGGGACTCGCTGCGCCACGTGCGGGGGGTGCTCGAGGTGGAGGCGAACGCGGCGACCGACAACCCGCTCGTGTTCGCCGAGGAGGGGCTCGTCGTGACCGGCGGCAACTTCCACGGCGCCCCGGTCGCGGCGGCGGCGGACTTCCTCGCGATCGCGCTGACCGACCTGGCGTCGATCTCCGAGCGGCGCGTCGAGGTGCTGATGGACCCCGCCTTCAGCGGGCTCCCCGCGTTCCTGGCCGAGTCGCCGGGGCTCCAATCGGGGTTCATGATGCACCAGGTGACGGCCGCCGCGCTGGTCAGCGAATGCAAGACCCTCTCCCACCCCGCCAGCGTGGACACGATCCCGACCAGCGCGAACAAGGAGGACCACGTCTCGATGGGGGCCTGGGCGGCGCGGAAGGCGGCGCGGGTGCTGGAGAACGCCGAGCGCGTGATCGCCATCGAGCTGCTGGCGGCGGCCCAGGGGATCGACTGGCTGCGACCCCTCCAGAGCTCGTCCGCGCTCGAGACCGCCCACGCGGCGGTGCGCGAGGTCGCCCGGCACTACGCCGACGACCGGCCCGGCGCCCCGGACATCGAGGCCGCCGCGGAGCTCGTGCGTTCGGGGGCGTTGGTGGGGCTGGGGGGCTGACCCCTCGCCCCGCGTCCCGGCCCCGGGGCTAGAGCCCGGAGCCCAGCAGGGCGCCCAGCCCGCCGCCGGCCAGCGCGCCCATCGCGCAGCCGAAGGCCGAGCCTTCCTCCGGTCCCATGAAGACCCCGATCGCGCAGCCGATCAGCGCGCCGCCGATGGCGGTCTTGAGGATGGTCTGGCGGTCGGCGAGGACGACGGGCGCGTAGGGCGCGCCACCGGGAGCGGCATCCGTGGCCAGCAGGTCGGGGCGGAGGGGCGCGCGGAGCGCGTCCTCCGGAGGTGTCGCCAGCCCGGTCGGCGCGGGGCTGACCGTCGCGACGAGCGCGGGCGTCCCGGGAGACTCCTCGATGGACTGTCCCCGGGCCGGCACGGCCAGGACCGCGAGGAGGAGCGCGCAGGCGGCGGCGGAGGTCGGGCGCATCGACGTGCGAAACTACACCCGCGATCGATCGGTTCAATACCCCTCGCCTTGTCGCGGTCGGGGCGGCCCCGTAGCCTCCGGCGTCCATGACCGACTCCGGAGCCCCACGCGACGACCCCCACGGCGACCAGCCGGTCGCCCGCGGCGGCGCCCCGGTCGAGTCCGCCGAGGCCACGCTCGTCCTGGTGCACGGCCGGGGCGGTACGGCGGCGGGCATGATCCCGTTCGGCCGGGAAATCGCTGCGCGCGCGGAGGCCGCCGGCCGGGTCGCGTTTCTCGCCCCGCAGGCCGCCGACTTCGAGTGGTATCCCCGGAGCTTTCTCGCGCCGATCGAGGAGAACCAGCCAGGGCTCGACTCCGGGCTCGCCCGGCTGGAGCGGATCCGCGTCGACCTCGAGGCGGCCGGGATCCCCGCAGCCCGCCTGGTCCTCCTCGGCTTCTCGCAGGGCGCCTGCCTCGCCTCCGAGTACGCCGCCCGGAACCCGCGGCGCTACGGCGGGCTGGTCGTCCTGTCGGGAGGGCTGATCGGCGATCGGGTGGACGCCGGGCGCTATTCCGGCTCTTTCGACGGCGCGCCGGCCTTCCTCGGCTGCAGCGACCGCGACCCGCACATCCCGGTGGAGCGGGTGCGCGAGACCGCCCGCGTCCTGGAGGGGCTCGGCGCGGCCGTGGACGAGCGGATCTATCCCGGCATGGGTCACACCGTGAACGACGAGGAGCTGGATCGGGCGGCGGAGATCCTGCGAGGGACGCTAACGGAAGGCTAGGGAACGGTCTCGATCCCCTCGATGCCGGAGAAGTCGGAGTCGAACGTGGCGATCCAGGTCGCGTTGCGGTCGCGGTCCGTCGAGCGATCCGCCCGGGCTGGGCCCCGGGACTCCGAGTGCGGTTTCCGCTAACATCCCCCGGGACCGCAACGGACCTGGCGACGGGAGGGGAAGATGGCCCTGGCGGTGATCGACCCGGCCACGGGGGAGAAGGC
>DATLFF010000084.1:0-2837 GCA_035524915.1 Gemmatimonadota bacterium
TGTACAAACCCGTGACTCGACACGGCCGCTCGGCGGCCACGGGGGTCCCCCGGGGCCCGGGACCTGTCGAGGATGGGTCAGAATGGGAGGACCCGGGATGGACTCTATGCAAAATGGACGCCGCGCACCGCGACGACGCGCCACCCACCGCCGCGGCCACCGCGGCGGCTCCGCGCCCTACGGCGTGATCCGGTTGATCAGGCGCGGGAAGGGGATCGCCTCGCGGAGGTGGTCCAGCCCGCAGATCCACGAGACCGTGCGCTCGAGGCCCAGGCCGAACCCCGAGTGCGGCACGCTGCCGTACTTGCGGAGGTCGAGGTACCAGTCGTACGCCTCCAGCGGCAGGTCCTCCTCGCGGATCCGCGCCACCAGCCGGTCGTGGTCGTCCTCGCGCTGGCTCCCGCCGATGATCTCGCCGTACCCCTCGGGCGCGTAGAGGTCGTTGCAGAGGACGAGGTCGTCCCGCTCCGGATGCTCCTTCATGTAGAACGCCTTGATCCGCTTGGGGAACGAGTGCACGAACACCGGCCGGTCGAACTGCCCGGCCAGGAGCGTCTGCTCGTCCCCGCCGAAGTCCTGCCCCCACTCCATGTCGCTGCCCGCGCCGCGCAGGAGATCCACCGCTTCGTCGTAGGAGACCCGCGGGAACGGCGCGACCACCCGCTCGAGCGCCGCAATGTCGCGCCCCAGGGCCTCGAGGTCCGCCCGGCGCTCGGCGAGCACGCGCTCGACGAGGAACGCGATCATCTCCTCCTGGAGGTCGATGTTGCCCTCCCAGTCGACCCACGCCATCTCGGGCTCCAGCATCCAGAACTCGGTGAGGTGGCGGCGGGTCTTCGACTTCTCGGCGCGGAAGGTCGGGCCGAAGCAGTACACCTTGCCGAACGCCATGGCGCCGGCCTCGACGTAGAGCTGCCCCGTCTGGGCGAGCGAGGCGGTCCCGAGGTCGAAGTATTCGGTCTCGAACAGGGTCCCCGCCTCCTCGCCGATCGCCCGGGTGAGGATCGGGGAGTCGAGCCGGAGGAAGCCGCGCTCGCGGAAGAACTCGCCGATGGCGAAGATCAGGGTGTCGCGGACGCGCAGGGTGTGCCAGGGGCGGGTCGAGCGGAGCCAGAGGTGGCGGTGGTTCAGCAGGAAGTCGACTCCGTGCTCCTTGGGGCCGATCGGGTAGTCCTCGGCGATCTGGACCGGCTCGACCGAGCCCAGCGAGAGCTCGAAGCCGCCCGGCGCGCGATCGTCCTGCCGCACCACCCCACGGACGATCAGGGACGACTCCTGGGTCAGCCGGTCGTGGGCCGCCCAGGCCTCCGGATCCACCTCCTTCTGGACCAGGACGCCCTGGACGATCCCCGTTCCGTCGCGGATCAGGAGGAAGGAGATCTTGCCGCTCGAGCGCTTCGCGTACAACCAGCCGCGCAGCTCGACCGTTTCTCCGACGTGCCGATCCAGCCGATCGATCGTAGTGTAGGGGACGTCCAGCGACATGGGAGCCCGAACATAGCCCGGAGGGTGGGGTTGTCAATTCGATCCGCAGTGCCGTTCATCGTCGCGTTCGCGCTCCTCGCCGCGGCCCCGCCCCAGGGGTGGGAAGAGGCGTGGACGCTGGACCTCTCCCGCGGCGCGTCGGCCCGTCCGGTCTGGGCCGACTCGCTGATCCTCGTGGCCAGCCTGGACCGGAACGTCCACCTGGTCCGGCCCGGTTCCGATCCCCGGGTGGTCTGGAAGGGGAACTACCGCGGCGGCTTCGAAGCCCCGCCGGTCGTCGCCGGGGACCGGATCTACCTGGCCGAGACCGCCCGCGGCCGGCGCCTGCTGGCGATCGACCGGCGCACCCGCGAGACCACCTGGACCGCCGACGCGGGCGACCTCATGGCCCGGCCGGTGGTGGACGGCGGGACGGTCTACACGGTCTCCTCGGTAGGCCAGGTCATGGCCTGGAACGCCGCCACGGGAGTCGAGCGCTGGCGGACCGAGCTCGAGACCCGCGTGGTCGCAACGCCCGCCCTCCTCGGGGACCGCCTGGTGGTGGCCGCCTCCGACGGGCGGCTCTTCGCCGTCCTCGCGGCGACAGGCGCGCTGGCCGGGGAGTCCGATCCCGAGGCCGGACCGATCCAGGGCGATCCGGCCCCCTCCCCCGACGCCCCGGGCGCGGTGCTGTTCGCCACGCTCGAGGGGCAGGTGATCGAGGTGGACGGCGAGCTCGAGGTGACCGACCGCCGCTCCTTCCCGTCGGCGTTCTACGCCGGCCCCACGGTGGAGGGCGGCACGATTCTGCTCTCCGGCCACGAGGGGACGGTGTGGGCCTACGACTGGGCGGCCGCCCGCGTCGAGTGGCGGCGGGAGGGCCTGGGCGCGCTCCGCTCCTCGCCGGTGGCCGGCCGCGGGCTGGTGGCGGTCGGGGACCTGGGCGGCCGGCTCTACGTGCTCGATCCCGCCTCGGGCGAGCTCCGCTGGCACGCCCGGCTGAACGACGCGGTGACCGCCTCGCCGCTGACCTCCGGCGCGCGGATCTACGTCGTGACCGAGCGCGGCCGGCTCTACGCCTTCCACCCGACCGGACCGGCCAGCGCGCCGTGACCCCCGGCGGCCGCGCGGCCCCCGCCGCGGCGGCGATCCTGTGCCTCGCCACCGCCCTGGCCTACGGCGCCCTCGGGCCCGGGGCGGCCCCGAGCCCCGACTTTCAGCGCGCCTACCTGCCGGTCGCCGAGCGGATCGTCGCCGGCGCCGGCCCTACGCTCGAAGACGGCTCCCCCGCGGTCCGCTATCCACCCGGCTACCCCGCGCTCCTGGCCGGCGGGCTCGCCGCGGGCCGCGCGCTCGGGGCGAGCGACGGCGCC
>DATLFF010000085.1:0-6686 GCA_035524915.1 Gemmatimonadota bacterium
CCGGGCTTCCAGGTGGCGTCGATCGCCATCCGGCCGGCGTGACGCGGCCACGCCCCGTCGAGGCGCGAGCGGCTGAACACGACGTCGCGCGCGGCGTCGAAGCGGGTGAAGATCCCCCACAGCAGCAGCGTCCGGTCGTCCAGCGGCACGTCGTCGGAGACGACCGCCGCCCACTTGATCCGCCCGAGCTCGGCCGAGGCCGCCAGCGCCTCCGCCACCGCGCGGCCGGTCCGGCCGTCCCGCTCGCGCACCCGCGCCACCAGCAGCGTGTCGCCGTTCGCGCGCCAGTCGACGATCCGCGGGTCGCGCTCGCGCGGGTCCACGAACGGGGCGTCCGCGCCGCCCGGGAGCTCGGCCAGACCGGCGTCGCCGGCGGGTGGCGCGGGCGGCTCGTCGCCGGCGATCCCGCCCGCCCCGGTCGTGCAGTCGAGCACCAGCTTGGATCCGAGGTTCATGGTGTACGACGTGAAGTCGAGGGTGTCCTGGGGGACGCCGGGGAGCAGGAGCGCGTCGTCGGACGCGGCCCAGTTCGCGCGGAAGGCGGCGAGCACGGCGTCCCAGTCGTCGGGCGGCACGTCGGAGTCCACCAGGATCAGCACCTTGGTGAGGGCGAGCTGGCCCTGGCCGAGGAGCGCGAGCGCGGTCTTCATCGCCTCCTTCCGGTAGCGCTGCCGCACGGCCGCCACCAGCAGGTTGTGAAAGCCCGCTTCGAACCAGGCGTGGAGGCCGGACACCTCCGGCTGAACCATGCGGATCAGCGGACCCACGACCCCGGCTACCGCCTCCCCCATCGCCTTGTCCTCCTGCGGCGGCTTCCCCACCACCGCCGCCGGGTAGACCGGCGAGCGGCGGCGCGTCACAGTCCGCAGATGGAAGACCGGGAACGGCGCGGCGTGGCTGTAGTGGCCGAAGTGGTCGCCGAAGGGGCCCTCCATCTCGCGCTCCCCCGCCGGCACCACGCCCTCCAGCACGAACTCCGCGTTCGCCGGCGCGGAGAGGTCGATCGAGCGGCAGCGCGCCAGCTCGGTGGGGGCGCCCCGCAGGAACCCCGCGAAAGCGAGCTCGTCGATCCCCTCCGGCAGCGGCGCGACCGACGCCAGGAGCGTGATCGGGTCGGCCCCCAGCGCCACCGCGACCGGCAGCGCCTCCCCGCGCCGCTCGGCCTCGGCGTAGTGGTAGCCGCCCCCCTTCATGATCTGCCAGTGCATCCCGGTCCGGCGCCCGTCGAAGACGTGCATCCGGTAGATCCCGAGGTTCCGCCCGCCCGTGCCCGGGTGCTCGGTAACGACCAGCGGGAACGTGACGAACCGGCCGCCGTCCTGGGGCCACAGCGTCAGGACCGGCAGGTCGTCGAGCGAGATCCCGTCGTCGGAGACCTCCTGCGCGGGCCCCGACCGGACGCGCCGGACCCGCATGTGGCGGGCCCGCGCGAGCGTGCCGCGGGCGCCCCAGAGTGCTTTGGGCGAGGGCGGCATCAACTGCTCGGCCACCGCCAGGAGTTCCTCCCCGATCGCCTCCGGCGGCCGCCCCAGCGCCCATTCGCAGCGCCGCATGGAACCCAGCACGTTGGCCACCACCGGGAAGCGCGACCCCTTGACCCGCTCGAACCAGAGCGCGGGCCCGTCCTCGCGGACGACCCGCGTCACGATCTCGGCGATCTCCTGATCGGGGTCGACTTCCACCGGCACGCGGACCAGATCGCCGCGCGATTCGCAGTGGCGCAGGAAGGACTGGAGGTCGGGAAAGGGCACGGCGGGCCGGGGCTATCCGGCGGCGTCGAGCGCGGCCAGCACCTGACGCCAGACGTCGTCCACGCCGAACTCCGAGGCCAGCCGGCCGATCTCCTCTCGGTCGATGTCGTCGCCGGAGATCGCGAGCATCGAGGCGATGTCGCGCAGCTGGCGCTCCGAGCCGCCCTCCCGGTAATAGCGCAGCTTGTAGACGATGAGCGCTTCCGGTGGTGAAAAATCTCCGAGCCGGTCGCCGACCGCGGGCAAGCGGCGCCTCCGCTCGATCTGCATCCTTCCGATCGAACCCACGGCCGGGAAAACGTCGATCTTGAAGCCCGAGACGGGGTGCAGGATGTTGAAGGACCGGCCCTCGCGAACGGCCGGCCGCGCGGCCACCTCGTCCAGGAAGAAATCGGGTTCGGGGAAACGCTCCTTCAGACGATCCACGTCCGGTTCCTGGAGTTGGACCACGACATCGATGTCAAAGGTCGTCCGCGGCTCGCCGTACACCATCGAGGCGATCGAGTCGGTCAGGCCGTAGGGCAGCGCGAGATCCTCCAGGGTGTCGATCAGATGAAGCAGCAGATCATCGATCCGCGGCACGTATCCTCCGGGCCAGCTCGGCTTCGATGTCGTCCGCCGACCACCCGGAGCGGGTCCCCCGCAGGTGGGCGCGCACCCGATTACGGACGAACTCTGTCGCCTCGAGCCCCCTGCCAACACGCTCGGCGGGCGTCATCTTCCGGTACATCTCCGCTACCTCGCGATCCAGGATCTCGATATGCGGTGCTGATCGGGCGGCGGAGTTCCTCCCCACGCGTCAGCGTTCCCGGGTCCGCTCCTCCGGCAGCGCCCGCACCGCGCCCCGGAGTTCCGCGGCGCGCCAGCCGCCCGGCTGCTCCACCCCCAGCACCTGCAGGACCCGCCCGGCGAAGTCGGCGACCAGCTCGGCGACGGTCTGCGCCCCACCGTAGAAGCCGGGCGAGACCGGCATCACGACGACGCCGTCCCGCGCCAACTCCGCCAGCTGCCGCAGGGTCACGGCCGACAGCGGGGTCTCCCGCGGGCAGAGCACCAGGCGGCGCCCTTCCTTGAGGGACACGGCGGCCGCCCGCGTCACCAGGCTGTCGGCGATCCCGCTCGCGATCTTGCCCACCGTCGACGTGGTGCACGGGAGAACCACCATGGCGTCCCAGACGTTCGAGCCCGAGGCGAGCGGGGAGGACAGGTCGGCGTCGGAGAAGAGCCGAGTTGCCAGGGCCGCCATGTCCTCTCGCCCCAGGCCCGTCTCCTCCTTCAGCACGTGCTGCCCCCACCTGGAGAGGACGGCGTAGGTCTCCCCCGGGAGCCGCCGCAGGAGCTCCACGCCGAAGGCGGCGCCGGAAGCGCCGGTGATCGCGACCACGGTCCGCATGGAAGCGAAGGTAGACAGCGGCACGGCCGGGTCGCAAACCCGGTTGGACGGACGGGCCGGCGGCCCCGTCCGCTCTATCCCGCCGATCCCCACACTCCGGCCGCGACCGCGGCCAGGGCGGCGAACCCCACCCACACGTTGATCCGGAAGAAGGCGAGGTCGATGTCGTGGGCCCTGGCGTGCTCCCACGCGAGGAGCGCTCCGACGGCGACGACGAACGGCGCCGCCGGGAGCCACGCCAGGCCCCACACGGCGAGCGCCGCCAGGCAGAGCCACGCGAGCGCGTGGAGCCCGCGCGCGATCGCGAGCGCCTTCGCCCGGCCGTGCTCGGCGGGGAGCGAGCGGACTCCGGCCTGTCGGTCGAAGACCTCGTCCAGCGTGGCGTAGATGACGTCGAAGCCGGCCACCCAGAGGGCCGTGAAGCCGGCCAGCAGAAGCGCGAGACCCACGTCTTCGAACGAGAGCCGGGCGGCGAACCAGCCCCCCAGCGGCGCCATGGCGAGGCCCAAGCCCACCCCGAGGTGGCACCACGGGGTCACACGCTTGAGGTACGGGTAGAGGACGAAGACCGCCAGCGGGAGCGGGGCCAGCGCCAGGCAGAGCGGAGAGATCCACCACGCGGCGCCGGCGTAGACGGAGGCGCCGAGGCCGACCAGCGTCCACGCCTCGGCCAGGGACATCGCGCCGCTCGGCAACTCCCGGCCGGCGGTCCGCGGATTGGCCGCGTCGATGCGGCGGTCGATGATTCGATTGAGTCCGAGCGCGGCGGTGCGCGCGCCCGCCCCCGCCACGAGGACCAGTACCCAGAGGCGCGCGGGCACGTCGAGCCCGCCGCCCAGGAGCACCCCGGCGAACAGCAGCGGCAGGCTGAAGAGCGTGTGCTCGAAGCGGACGAACCGCCCCCAGGTGCGGAACCGTCCGGCGGGCCCGGCCCCGGGCCGCGCGGTACCCTCGCCGCCGGCCCGGGGCGGCAGCGTGGGGGGCAGGGTCACGGTCCGACGGGCGGTCGCGGACCGGTCGGCATCAGGGGGCCTGGCCGTGCAGGCGCTCGGCCAGCTCGCCGTTGGCCGCCGCGATCCGGTCGGCCAGGACGATCTGCTGGTTGCGGCTCATGTCGTCGACCATGTCGGACCAGGCCCCGACCTCGACGTAGCCCCAGTCGAGCGCGATGCGCCGCTTGGCGTTTCCCTCCAGGACGGGGTCGATGCCACCGCGGACGTCCGAGCCCTCCTCGTAGTAGAGCTCGGTGTAGTAGCGGCGGTAGGCGTCCACGATCCCCTGCAGGTCGAACTCCTCGGGGGCCCGGTGGCGCCCCGCCGGATCTTCCTCGATCCGCCAGTCCGGCTCGGGACCGGCGAGCGTGTCGGGCACCGGCCGGAGCGTGTCCGGCCCCCCGCCCGGGAGCGTGCCGCGGGGAGCGTTGGCCGAGGGGGGCAGGACGATCCGGCCCTCCTCGTCCACCTCGGAGGCGGACCGGGCCGGGTCGTCCCCGCCGCCGCAGGCCAGCACGAGTGCCAATGCGAGCGCTCCCGCCCACGGGAGCCGGAATCGGTCGGACCGCGTCACGGACAGGAATGTCGGCCCACGGGGGGGCCGCGGCAACGCCGCGGGTCAACCTGGCCGCGGAGGCGGCCCGGGTCCTGGAGCGCATCCGGGGGCCTTGACGCCAGGCGCGGGTGAATGCATAATTATGAGGTTATGCAGACTCATCCGATCGTCACCCTCGCCTTCTCCGGCGGGCTCGACACCTCGTGGTGCGCGGTTCGCCTTGCCGACGCCGGCCGGGAGGTCCACACCGTCCACGTCGACACGGGCGGGATCTCCCTGGCGGAACGGGAGCGGATCGCCGCCCAGGCGGCGGCCGCCGGCGCGGCGCGGCACCACGCGGTGGACGCCCGCGCCGAGGTGTTCGACCGGTTCGTGAAGTGGCTCGTCCGGGGGAACGTCCTGCGGGGCGGCGTCTATCCCCTGTCGGTCGCCGCCGAGCGGACCCAGCAGGCGATCGCCGTGGTCGAGGTCGCGCGCGCCGTGCGGGCCGGCGCGCTGGCCCACGGCTCGACCGGCGCCGGCAACGACCAGGTCCGGTTCGACGTGGCCTTCCGCGCGCTGGCCCCCGACCTCGAGATCCTGGCCCCGATCCGGGACGAGGGCGTGACCCGCGAACGGGCCCTCTCCGAGCTCGAGGCCCGCGGAGTCCCGGTCCCGCCCGCGGCGGGCGAGTACTCGATCAACCGCGGCCTCTGGGGAACCACCTGGGGCGGCGGCTGGACCCACGACCCGTGGGCCGGCCCGCCCGACGCGCTGGTGGAGCCGCCGGCCGACGCGCCGGCGCCGCGCGAGATCGTGATCGCGTGGGAGTTGGGCGTACCCGTCGCGCTCGACGGCGAGGCCCTGGACGGGCCGGCCCTGGTGGAGCGCCTGGGCGGCCTCGCGGCGTCGTTCGGCATCGGCGGCGGAATCCACGTCGGGGAGACCGCGCTCGGGATCAAGGGCCGGATCGGCTTCGCCGCCGGCGCGCCGCTCGTCCTGATCGCGGCCCACCGGGAGCTCGAGAAGCTGGTCCTCACCAAGTGGCAGTCGTTCTGGAAGGACCATCTCGGCCAGTTCTACGGCGACCGGCTCCACGAGGGGCAGTGGTTCGATCCCGCGCTCCGCGACGTGGAGGCGCTGATCGAGAGCTCCCAGGCGCGCGTCGGCGGCGAGACGCGCGTGCGGCTGGCGCCGGGCCGCTTCCTGGTGGTCGGCGCGCGGAGCCCGTGGTCGCTCCTCGACCGCTCCGTCGCCACCTACGGCGAGGAGACCCGCTTCTGGAGCGCCGAGGACGTGCGCGGCTTCGCCCGGATCGCGGCCGTACCGGCGGCGCTGGCCGGGCGCGTGGCGGCCCGGGTCGGGGCCGGCGGCGACCCCAGCGGGTCCGAGGACTCCATCACCGGGTCCGGGAAGGCCGGTAGCGGATCCGGCGACGCCGGCGCCGGGCCCGGCGGCCCGCCGGCCACGGAGGCCCCGTGATCCGCACCTCGACCGCCCGCCTCGACCGGATCGCCTCCGCCACCCGCAACGCGCGCCTCTCGCGCGACGTCGTGCTGGGCCCGGACGTGGTGGCCGAGGAGGGCTACGTCGTGGCGGTCCGGATCCTCGAGGACAAGGCCACCTACAACACGGTGGAGGACGTCTCCGGCCGCATGGTGCCGCTCCGGGCCGGCGACGTGCTGGCCGGGGTCCTCGGGAGCCGGCGGGCGCTCCGCGGCTACGCTGGCGAAGTACCGGCCAGGATCGAAGTGGGCGACGAGATCCACGTGCTGAACCTGGGCGGCGTGCTCGGGCGCTGCACGTCGGTGAACCCGGAGGTCGGGCCGCCGTTCCGGGCCGAGGTCCTGGGAGCGGTGCTGGCCTTCCCCGAGCTGGGCGACCGGATCGGCCGCCCGGCCCACATCCTGGACGGCGCCGTCCCGCCCGCCGACGCGCTGACCGCCACCGCGCCGGTCGTGTGGGTGGCCGGCACCTGTATGAGCCGCGGAACGACCGCCGCCGCGGCCGAGATC
>DATLFF010000086.1:0-3290 GCA_035524915.1 Gemmatimonadota bacterium
AATGCCGAGTGCCTGGTCGCGCCCGAGCCCGCGTGGTTTTTCACGGCGCCGTCGTCCTGTTCGTCGGACTGCTTTGCGGGTTTGCGGCTGTGGTGGAGACGATCGGCGGGGATCTGATCCAGTGGCGCGCCGCCCATAACGCCCTGCTCCTGGCGGGGATCCTGTTGCTGGCCACCGCCTCCACGTTTCCCGCGCCGGTGCTTCCACGACGCGAGGGAACGGCGCTCGTGCTGTCCCTGATCGCCATGGCCTACGCCTTCACGACGGCGATCCTGATCCAGACGGCGACCGGCGTTCGGTCCTTCGGGGCCACCGATTCGCCCCTTCTCCTGCTCGCATTTGTGGCCAACGTGGTCGCCGTACTCGGAGCGCTCGTGTCGACAGGCCTGGTGGCGATCGGCGCCCGCGCCGCGCTCAAGGGCCCGCAACAGGACTGACAGCCGCTCCAGCCACAGTAGGCCACCGCCAAGGCTTTCCTGGCCCCCGCGACCACCGGGCAACCCGTCCCCCGGCGACTTGCGCGAATCGCCGGCCGCCGCCAGGATCATGGGCCATGGAATGGCTCTCCGACCCCCAGGTATGGATCGCGCTCGCGACCCTCACCGCGCTCGAGGTCGTCCTCGGGATCGACAACGTCGTCTTCATCTCGATCCTCGTGGGCAAGCTCTCGCCCGAGAAGCGCGACTTCGCCCGGCGGACCGGGCTCGGCCTGGCGATGGGGATGCGGATCGCGCTCCTGTTCGTGCTGTCGTGGGTCATCGGGTTGACGGCCCCGCTCTTCTCGGCGCTCGGCCAGGAGATCTCGGGCCGCGACCTGATCCTCCTCGGGGGCGGCCTCTTCCTGATCGCCAAGGCGACGCACGAAATCCACGACAAGCTCGAGGGGGGCGAGGGGAGCGCCGAGGCCCGGGTCCACGCGACGCTCGCGAGTGTGCTCACCCAGATCGTGCTGCTCGACATCGTGTTCTCCCTCGACTCGGTCATCACCGCGGTCGGCATGGTCGACGAGCTGTGGATCATGATCACCGCGGTGGTGATCGCGGTCGGATTCATGATCGCGTTCTCGGGTCCGCTCAGCCGGTTCGTCGAGCGCCATCCGACGATCAAGATGCTGGCGCTCAGCTTTCTCCTCCTGATCGGCTTCACGCTCGTCGCCGAGGGGCTGGATCAGCACATCGCGAAGGGATACATCTACTTCGCCATGGGGTTCTCGGTCTTCGTCGAGTTCCTGAACCTGCGCCTGCGGAAGGCGCCCGCCGAGCCGGTCCACCTGCACGCGCCGTTCGTGGCGGAGTCCGAGGGCTCTCCCTGATCCCTCTCCGTCCCGGACACGCCTGAAAGCCGATCCAGGAAGCCACAGGGAAGCCCCGGAGAAGGGGCAGGGAACCCCTTCCCTCCAGAATGACCGGGTACGAACCGAGCTCCATCGTCCGGTCACTCCTCGGAGGAGGCTCCCATGCACGGCCTCGATCGCACCCGCGCGCCCTCACCCGACATACGCGCATCGGCGATAGTCGCTCTCGCTCTGCTCACCCTCGCCGGCTGCATGACCTGGAAGGCGGGAGAGGGCGGGACCGAGGCGGTCCTGGCCGGGAGGCCGGACAAGGTCCGGGTTCTCCTCGCCAACGGAAACCAGGTCGAGCTCGACTCCCCGGTCCTCAGCGGAGACAGCCTGCTGGGATTGAGCTCCGGCCGCCGGATGGCCGTGGCCCTGGAGCGGGTCCGTGGGGTCGAGGTGCGGCGGTTCTCGGTGGCCCGGACGGCGCTGTTCGTGGGAGCGGGGGTCACCGCCGTCATCATCGCGGTCAACGTGAGCGAGGACGACTCGCCACCGCAGCCGGAGCCCCACGTCTCGTGCCCGCTGGTGTACAGTTGGGACGGAGAGGGCTGGCGACTCGACTCGGGCACCTTCGGCGGGGCGATCACCGAGGGCCTCGCCCGGACCGACGTCGACAATCTGGAGTACGCACGGTCCAGTCCGGACGGCGTCGTCCGCCTCAAGGTGGCGAACGAGCTGGCCGAGACGGATCACCTGGACGCCCTGCGGCTGATGGCCGTGGATCACGCGTCCGGCACCATGGTGGCCCCGACTCCCGACGGATCGATTCTCGGGATCGGCGCCCTCCGGCGGCCCTCGAGGGCGCGCGACGTCCGGGGACACGACGCGCTGGAGCGCCTGGCCGCGGTCGACGGCTGGAGCTGGGAGTCCGCGCTTTCCCACCCGGCCGACCGCGACGGCCTGGAGCTGGAGTTCCCGCGGCCTCACGGTGCCGCCGAGGGACGCCTGGTGGTGGACGCCCACAACACGCCGTGGTCGGCGTTCCTCCTGACCGAGTACGTGCGCGCCCACGGGGACGAGTTGGGCGACTGGTATGCCGCGATGGATGCCGATCCCGAGCGGGCGCGACTCTTCTTTGGCCGCCTGGCGCGGGACGCCTTTCTCGAGGTCGCGATCTGGACCCCCGACGGGTGGCGGCCCCAGGGCCTCGCCTGGGAGGCGGGTCCCGAGATCGTCAAGCGCCAGGTGATCCCGCTGGACCTGACCGGCGTCGAGGGCGGGACCGTACGCGTCCGGCTCTCCGCGCCGGCATCCTTCTGGCTGATCGACCACGTGGCCATCGACTTCGGCCCCGCGCCGCCGGTCACCGTCCGCGAGCTCGCCGCCCGGGACGCCCGCACGCGGGACGGCGCCGACGTCCTGCCGGAGATCGCCGCCCCGGACGGCCGGACCTGGACGATCGAGACGGGGGACTGGGCGGAGGTGACGTTCGCGGTTCCGCCCGTCCCGGAGGGCTCCACGCGCAGCTACCTGCTCGCCTCGACCGGCTGGTACCGGGTGGACGCCCGCCGCGACGGGGAGCCCGACCGGGAGCTTCTGGCGCGCTTCGAGAACGAGGCCGGCGCGATCGCGCGCCTCTCGCGGGAGCGGCGCGACCGGGCTCTGGCGGCGCTGGCGGAGGCCCGGTGACCGGGACCGCGCGCCCCCGCGTCTGGATCACGGGCTTGGGGGCGGTCACGGCGGCCGGGATCGGCGTGGAGCCGCTGGATCAGGCCATGCGAGAGGGGCGGACCTCGGTCCGCCCCTCCCGGGGCCCCCGGGGGCCGACGCGGGGTGGGTGGACGGCTTCCGGCCGGGCCCGGCGGCCCGGCACCTGGACCGGAGCGCGGCCATGCTCCTGGCCGCGGCGGAGGAGGCGTGGGCGGGCGCCGGGTCGCCCGCGGCGGACCCCGATCGGTGCCTGGTGGTCGAGGGCTCGTCGCTGGGCCCCATGGCCGATCTCCTGACCGCC
>DATLFF010000087.1:0-54520 GCA_035524915.1 Gemmatimonadota bacterium
CCGGTGGTTGCCGGTGTCGGCGATCCAGAGCCGGTGGTTTCCCTGGCCCCAGGCGAGGCCGCCGGGGTGCCCGAGCCAGGCCCCTTCCCCCGGGCCCTCCCGGTCGCCGGGGCCGGTCCCGACCAGCGTCTCGACCCCCCCGCCCTCGAACCCGACCCGCCGGACGCTCGAGGACCCGGCGTCGGCGAAGTAGAGCGCCTGGCCGTCGGTGGCGAGCGCCATGGGCCCGGTCCGCCTCGCGCGCCCGCCGGGGCCGACCTCGGTCGACTTCCCCGCGTGAAGTACGAGCGCGCCCTGCCTCAGGTCCAGCCGCCAGATCTCGTCGGAGCTGGCCATCGCCAAGAACAGGTCGTGCTCGTGGAGGAGTACGTCCCACGGCGAGTCGAGTGGGCTCGCGAGCGGGTCGCCGCCGGGAATTCGACCTCTCGCGGGCTCGCCGGTCCCCGCCATGGTGGCCACCCGCCCGGCGGCGAGGTCCACCACCCGGATCGCGTGGTTCCCGCGGTCGGCCACGATCACCATATCCCCCGAGAACGCGAGCCCTTGGGGCTCGCGGAAGGCGGCCTCGCCCAGGGGGCCGTCCTCGAAGCCGGGCTCACCGCGGCCGACCACGGTCCTCACGTCCAGCGCATTTCCCACCATGTGGCCGACCAGAATCCGGTGGTGGCCGGTGTCGGACACGACGAGGCGCCCCTCGATGTCCGCCGCCACGTTCCCGGGGAAGCGGAGCGGTGCGCCGGCCTCCGGCTCGGGGCGTTCAGCCGGCAGCGGCCTCGGCTCTCGATCCGACATCTCTACCTCCGTGACGGCGATCCCATTCAGGGGGAAAGGACCCGTCCTGATCACGAACGAACGGCCGGATGAGCCTTTCCGTCGATCCAATTGCGTGATAGGATGGAGAACCCCCTTCGACCCCTTCAGGAGACGCCCATGCGCGCCCCGATCTACGCGTTCACCCTCTTGTCCCTCCTCGTGCCGCTGACCGTCCGGGGGCAGGATCCGATCCCCCTGAAGACCGGCGTGGCCAGCCGCACGATCATCGCCCAGAGCGAGGATCCCACCCCGGCCATTCAATCGACGATCGAAACCCTGAGCACCCTCCTCGCCTCGCCGGCGCCCCGGGGTCAGTCGCGGACCGACATCGCGGCCTACAATGCCCACACCGCCTGGCTCCAGGGGGTGCGGGACCGCCTCCAGGATCACCTCGACCGCCGCTTCGGCTCGTCCGCGGGCATGATCTCCGAGATGATGGAGCTGAATGCCGAGTTCCTCGAGCTCCAGGAGTCCGTCCAGACGGAGGCCCGGAAGTTCCAGACCCTCTCCAACGCCTCCCAGATCCGTCACGACGCGGCCATGAACGCGATCCGCAACATGAAGGCGTGAAACCTCAGTCCTCGGGTTCGAGCATCTCCCCGGGTCCGGCCTCGCCGCGCCGGAACCGGTCGACGTAGTCGGCCAGGCCGCCCAGCTCGTCGGCCAGGTTCCGGAACGTGTCCTCCAGCCGCGCATCCTTCCGCTCGGCCTCCATCTCCTCGCTCCCCCGCTTCATCTCCTCCAGCCGCTGGCGGGCCCCGTCGATCGTGTACTTGCGCTCGTACAGCAGCCGCTTGACCAGCTGCACCATCTCGATCTCGCGCCGCCGGTACGCCCGATTGCCGGCGCGGTTCTTGACCGGCTGCAGTCCCTTGAACTGGGTCTCCCAGTAGCGCAGCACGTGGGGCTTGAGGCCGGTGATCGCGCACACCTCTCCGATCGAGTAGTACTCCTTCTTGGCGATGGGATTGAACGCCATGCTCACCTCCGTTCGAACTCGGGCTTGTACTCGCGGGTCATGAGCTCCTCCACGACGACCTGCGCGCTCTTCGAATCGTACAGCATCCCGTGGACCTGCTCGGTGATGGGCATCTCCACGCCGGCGCGGCGGGCCAGCTCGCGCGCCGAGCGGGTGGTGCGGATCCCCTCCGCCACCATGCGCAGATCGGCCAGGATCTCCTCCAGGGTCTCCCCGCGGCCCAATCGCAGCCCCACGGTGCGGTTCCGCGACAGATCGCCGGTGCAGGTCAGGACCAGGTCCCCGAGCCCGGCGAGTCCCATGAACGTGAACTGCTCGCCCCCCATGGCCATCCCCAGGCGGGAGATCTCCGCCAGGCCCCGGGTGATCAGCGCAGCGCGGGCACTGGTTCCGGAGCCCAGCCCGTCGGCGATCCCGGTCGCAATGGCGATCACGTTCTTGACCGCCCCGCCCAACTCAACGCCGATCACGTCGGTGGACGTGTACACGCGGAACCGCGGCGCGGCGAACGCCTCGCGCACCCGCTCCGCCGTCACCTCCTCGGCCGAGGCGACCGTTACCGCGGTCGGCATCCCCCGCGCCACCTCCTCGGCGAAGGACGGGCCGGAGAGCACCGCCAGGCGCCCGGTTCCGATCCCGGGGAGCGCATCGGCCAGGACCTCGGTCATCCGCTTCAGGGTCTCGTTCTCGATCCCCTTGGACGCCGACACCACCACCGCCTCGGGGGCCAGATGGGAGGCCGCCGCGGCCATCGTCTCGCGCACGGCGTGGCTCGGGACGACCGAAACCACCAGGAGCGCGCCGGCGACGGCCCCGGCGAGGTCGGAGGTCGGCTCCACCGCCTCCGGCAGCGGGATCTCCGTGAGGTACCGCGGGTTCCGCCGCGCGGTGCGCATCGCGTCGGCCAGGGCCGGGTCGCGCGCCCACAGCCGGACCGAATGACCGTTCGCCGCCAGGAGGCCGGCCAGCGCGGTCCCCCAGGAACCGGCCCCCACCACCGCCGCCAGGCTCACCCGGCCCTCCCGGGCCCGCCGGGCGCGATCCGCTTCTCGTCGCCGCGCGAGAGCCGCCCGATGTTGGCGCGGTGGGTCCAGAACACGAAGATCACGAGGAGCGCGGTCGCGATCGTCAGGACCGTATCGCTCATCCCGGAGCCGAAATCCGTCACGGCCACGGCGACGAGGAGGATCACGGCTCCCGCGAGCGAGGCGAGCGAAACGAGCCGCGTCACCGCCACGATCAGCCCCCAGGCCGCCGCCGCGCACAGGAAGGCCCACGGGGCGAGCGCCAGGTACGCGCCGGCGGCCGTGCCGATCCCCTTGCCGCCGCGGAACCCGAGAAACACGGAGTACACATGGCCGAGCACCGCCGCCACCGCCAGAAGCACCCCGTGGACGACCGGGTCGACCACGAAGGCCGGCCACACTCGCGGCAGGAGGAAGACCGGGAAGAACCCCTTCCCCACGTCCACCACGAGAACGGCCAGCGCCGCGGCCGGGCCGAGATTTCGGAACACGTTCGTCGCGCCGTAGTTGCCGCTCCCCGCCTTCCCCAGGTCCATCCCCAGGGCCCGGCCGGCAAGCCAGGCGGTGGGGAACGACCCCGCCAGGTAGGCGACCAGGACCCCGCCGATCAGCACGCTCACCGCCGCGCCTCCTCGCGCGCCCGCGCTGTCTCGCGATCACCCGCCGCACGGAAGAAGATCCGGAGCGGCACACCGCGAAAGTCGAAGGCGTCGCGGATGGCGTGCTCGAGGTAGCGCCGATAGTGCTCCGGCACGGCCTCGGGCTCGTTGGCGTAGAACAGGAACAGGGGCGGCCCGGTTTCCACCTGGTGGCCGTAGAGGATCCGCACCACCCGTCCCGTCCGCCGGCCCTTCGATTGCGGCGGCTGCACCCGCGTGGTGGCGGCGTGGAGGACCCGCACCAGCTCGGGGGTGGGAACGCGCTTGTTCCACTCCTTCCACACCTCCTCCGCCACCTCCAACGCCCGGTGGACGCGCTGTCCGGTCTTCGCGCTCATGGTGACGATGGGCGCCCACGCCAGCGTCCTCGCCTGGGCCCGGAAGGTGGCCTCGTAGGCCGCGGCGGTCCGCTCGTCCTTCTCGATCAGGTCCCACTTGTTGACGCACACGACGATGCCCCGGCCGCGCTCCTCCACCAGGTTCAGGATCCGCAGGTCCTGCCGCGACAGGGGCTCGGAGGCGTCCAGCACCGCGATCGCCACCTGGGCCCGCTCGACGCTCCGCACCGCGCGCAGGTAGGTGTAGTACTCGATCCCCTCCTCCATCGACGAGTGGCGGCGGATCCCGGCCGTGTCGACCAGCCGGTAGCGCCGGTCCCGCCAGGTGAGCAGGGTGTCGATGGAGTCCCGCGTGGTCCCGGCGACCGGCGAGACGATGAAGCGGTCCTCCCCGAGGAGCCGGTTGATGAGGCTCGACTTGCCCACGTTGGGCTTCCCCACCACGGCCACCGTGATCGTGTCGGGGTCGGCGGGCTCCTCCGTGGCCTCGGGTAGCGCGGCCACCACGGCATCCAGCAGGTCGCCCGAACGGGTGCCGCTCAAGGCCGACACCGGCAGCGGATCGCCGAGGCCGAGCTCGTAGAACTCCCACGACAGCCGCTCGCCCATCTCCCGGTTGTCGGCCTTGTTGACGACCAGGAGCGTCGGCTTCTCGTGGCTGCGCAGCAGCGTGGCGACGTCGCGGTCGGTCGCGGTCGGACCCTCGCGGCCGTCCACCACCAGCAGGCAGAGGTCCGCCTCCTCGATGGCGGCGTGGATCTGGGCGTTGATCTCGGGGGCGAGCTCTTCCTGGGCCTCGGGGAGGAGCCCGCCCGTGTCCACCAGTGTGAATCGTCGCCCGGCCCATTCCGCCTCGACGGCGTGCCGGTCGCGGGTCACCCCGGGCATGTCGTCCACGATGGCGTGCCGCGCGCCGACGATCCGGTTGAAGAGGGTCGACTTCCCGACGTTGGGACGCCCGACGATCGCGACCACCGGAAGACTCACGCCGTGTCCTCGGGGACCGCTCCGGCCTCGCGGTAGTAGATCGACGTTTTGTAGCGGGCCAGCGTGGTGCGCAGCAGAAGCTTGACCAGCACAGCGATCGGGATCGCCAGCAGGAGCCCCACGATGCCGAAGAACGATCCCGCGGCGATGATCGCGAGCATGACCCACACGGGGTGGAGGCCGACCCGCTCACCAATGATCCGCGGGGATAGCACGTAGCCTTCGATCGCCTGCACGCTGAAAAACACGCCGAAGAGCTTGACGAGCGAGAGCCAGAGCGGCGGCGTGACGATCGCGATGAAGAGCGCGGGAATCAGGCTCACGATGAGCCCCAGGTACGGCACCAGGTTGAAGACTCCCGCGATCACCCCGATGAGAACCGCGTTGGGGAATCCCACCAGGTAGAGACCGACGCCGGTGGTCACGCCCACGAAGAGCGCCACCAGAAGCTGGCCGCGGAGGTACTCGCCGAGCAGAGCGTCGTACCGGCGGGCGAAGGTGAGGAGCGCCTCCCGACGGTCCTCGGGGAGCGTCGATGTCAGCCACCGTTTCATGTTCGGAAAGTCGCGCAGGAGGTAGAACGTCAGCACCGGCGTCAGGACCAGATAGGCGAGGATCGTGAGCGCGGTCTGGACCCCCTGCCCGAGGCCCACCGCGGTCCTCCATGACGGCCTGAGCGCCGAGAGCTGGCGGGCAATCCACGCGCTCACGTCGTCGCTCGAGACGTCCATTGCCCGTTCGAACGCGATGTCCTGGATCACAGGGAGCGGACTGTTGGCGAGCGCCCGCATCTGGACCCGGTACCACGCCAGCGTCTCGTCGATCATCCGCGGCAAGTCCTCCAGGAACTGCCGGCCCTGGTGCATGACCAGCGGTACCAGCAAGACCACCGCCAGCGCGATGGCCAGCGCCACGATCAGGATCAGCAGCGCCGCCCCCCACCCCCGGCCCACGCCCCTGCGCTCCAGGCGCTCGACTCCGGGATTGGCGATGTAGGCGAAGACGAACGCCAGGACGAAAGGCGCCAGGACCGAGCCCGCCACGTAGAGGAGCCAGAGGAAGGTGAGCGCGCCGAGCGTGATCACGAGCCGCCGGTAGGTGGCCGTCCCGAAGAGCGGGGCGAGCAGGTATACCAGCGCCGCGAACAGCACCAGCGGGGTCAGGACCGGGCGCACCGACCAGGCGAAGAGGCCGAGCAGGAGCGCCCAGGCGATCAGCAGGAAGGGGCGCCGTTCGTCCATTTTAGGGGCTCCCGGGTCGACTGCCGCCAAGTCGGTGCGGCGGCGGCGGATGCGAGCGAGGAACTCAGGTCGCGCGTGAGGCGAGGATCGTAGCCCGGCCGGAGGCGGGCGTCAAGCGGGGGATGGAGCGGGCGACCGGATTCGAACCGGCGACGTCCAGCTTGGGAAGCTGGCATTCTACCACTGAATTACGCCCGCTCGAGAATGCGAACGGAAAAGTTAGGGCGGGGCTCTCCCCCCGTCAATCGAGCGCTCCGGAGCCCGGCGGGCCGGCGGGGACCCGTGCTTCCGGGGCGCTGCGGAGGAGCCCGTCGATCCCGGCGAGCCGACGAGGCGTCCAGGCGCGCCGCGGAGCGAGCGCACGAAAGGTCGGAGGAGGGCACGGACGTCCGGGGAGCGCAGCCCGCGCCTGCCGAGGAGGCGAGCCGGCGAGCGAGCGGAGCGAGCGAGTGGATCGACGAGGCGACGGAGCCGCGCCCCGAAAGGACGGGTCCCCGCCGGCCCCCCTGAAAACGAAGGCGCGGCGGACGTTCCCGCCCGCCGCGCCTCTCTGCAATCCTCCGGGTTCGGCCTCGACTACCCCGCGATCTCGTACCGGATGCGGGGGTCCGGCGCGCTCTCGTCGAACTCTACGCGCACGGTCTCCACCTGGCCGGCCCCCAGCGGACCCGCCACCGTGACCTCCTGGGACTCGATGATCCGGCCGTCCTCCGACGACACCAGATGGATCTGGACGCGGACACCGGAAACCTCGCTCTCCAGCCGGTTCGCGAACGTGAACTCCACGTTCCAGGTACTGTCGGGATCCTGGCTCATGGACGCGTTCTGCAGCTCCAGCGGAATCTCCGCGAACTTCCTGAACGCTTCCTGCGCCCCGGCGGTCTCGCCCAGGTCGCGCAGGACGAAGGCGTAGTACTCCCACGCCTGTGCGTTCGACGGGTCGAGCTCCAGCTGGGATTCGAGCGCCACGCGAGCGCCCGGCAGATCGTTCTGGCGGATCCGCACGAAGCCGAGGTACTCGAGCGGCTCGCTCCACAGGGTGTCCGTCAGTGTGACCGCGCGCGAGAGCAAATTCTCCGCCAGGGCGTCGTTCCTCGCCTGGGCCTGCTGGAAGCCGAGCTGGGTCAGGAACTGGGCGTTGACCTCGTCGGAGCCGGCGATCTGCTCGATGATCGGCTGGGCCTTGTCCTGCTGTCCGAGGGTCGAGTAGAGACCGGCCAACTGGATCTTCACGTCGAAGTCGTCCGGGTTATCGGCCAGGAAGGTCTCGTAGATCACCACCGCCTCGGCGGCGACTTCGGTCGCTCCGGCCACCTGGGCGGCGTCACCGCTGCCGGCCATCGCCTCGGCCTTCTCCTGGTAGGCCATCCCGAGCCGGGTCAGGGCCGACTTGTACGAGGGATCGATCTCGAGCGCCCGTCGGTACGAGGCGATCGCCGCATCGTAGTCCTGGGAGACCTGGTGAACGGCTCCCAGCGCGAAGTGGCCCTCCTTGCCCTCGGGGTTGAGCTCCACGGCCATGTTCAACTGGTCGCGGGCCCCCTCGATGTCGCCGGTGTTGAGGAGCTGGATCCCCTCGTTGACCAGCGGGCCCCACATGGCGACCAGCGCCTGGCCGATGCCGGGTTGCAGCTCTTCGTCGTCCGTGAGCTCGTCGGCGGCACGCAGCTGCTCGATCGCCTTGCCGGCGGAGTCGGCCGGGAAGGCCTGGGCCAGCGTGATCCCGTAGAAGTAGCGGTACTCGGCGTGGCTCTCGCACTCGCTGAGGTTCTCGCCCAGGACCGTGTTGGCCTCCTTCCACAGGTTCTTGGAAGCCCGGGCCTTGGCGCCGTTGACCCACGCCTGACAGGTCTGGCCGTACGACAAATCGGCCGTGATCGCCACCAGAGCGACGGCCAACAGAATCTTCTTCATCGGATATCCTCCCGGGGTTGCGGCATTGAAACTCGTCTCACGATCTAGATACCGGTGGAATCGCCCTGGTGTTCCGCTCTCCCGACCCTCTCGAGCTCGTTCTCGAGGGCCCGAACGACCTCGCGCACCGCCATTCCGCGCTCGCGGGCGAGCCGCCGGCACACCTCGTACTCCGGGCGGAGTTCCCACCGGCCGTCCGGGCGGCGGACCCGCTTCACCGCGACCGGGCCCATCGAGGTCTCCACCTCCGCGGCCTCGCGCGCCAGGATCTCGCGCTCGACCGCCCAGTACCGGTAGCCGATCGTGGTCGACTCCCGGAAGAGCGCCCCCCCGACCGCCTCCAGCCGCCCGCGCGGCACCAGAGCCCGTACAGTGACGCCGGGCCGCCGCTTCTTCATCTGGACCGGGATCCAGGCGACGTCACGGGCCCCGGCCTCCTCGAGCGCCTCGGCGAGGGGCTCGTAGAGCGCCGGCGAAAGATCGTCCAGGTCGCACTCGAGGACCAGCAGGGGCTCGCTCCCGGCCGCGGTGCCGAGGACGGCCCGCAGGAGATTGGGCTGCTCGGGGAGGTCCCGCGTGCCCGCGCCGTAGGCAGTGGCCTCCGGCACGAAGTCCGCCGGCAGTCCGCGCCCCTCCGCCAGGGTGGTGACCAGGGCGGCCCCGGTCGGAGTGGTGAGCTCGGCCCGGGCGCGGCCCTCGGCCACCGGCCAGCCGGCCACCAGCTCGAGCACCGCCGGCACGGGCACGGGGAGCGAGCCGTGAACCGCCTCGGTCCAGCCGCTCCCGAGCGTGAAGCGCGAGGCGTGGATCCGCTCGATCCCGAGCCGCTCCACGCACCACGCCGTCCCCACCACGTCGACGATGGCGTCCAGCGCCCCGACCTCGTGGAAGTGGACCTCCTCCGGGGTCGTCCCGTGCACCTTCGCCTCGGCCTCCGCCAGGCGCCGGAAGACCCGCGCCGCGCGCTCGGCCACGCGCCCGGGCAGCCCGGCCCCCTCCACCAGATCCAGGATCTCGCGGAGTCCGCGGTGGCCGGCCGCGTCGGGCACCTCCACCACGCACCGGGTCGCCCCGATCCCATGGCGCTCGACCCGCTCGACGTCCAGCCGGACGCCCTCGAGACCCAGCGGCTCGAGCGCCGCCCGGAGCTCCTCGATCGGCACGCCCAGGCCGAGCCAGGCGCCCAGCAGCATGTCGCCGCTGACGCCGCTGAACATGTCGAGCCAGACGATCCTCATCCGCGAAAGGTAGTCACGGCAGGACCGCCGGGTACTTGAGGCCGTGACCCGTCACGAACCCCACCACCCGGTCATCCGGCCCGATCGCGCCGGAGCCGAGCAGCGCCGGCAGCGCGGCCACCACGGCGCCGGCTTCCGGGCTGGCCAGGATCCCCTCCTCGCGGGCCAGCCGGCGGGCCCCCTCCAGGAGCGCCTCGTCCTCGACCGCGACCGCGGTCCCGCCCGAGGCGCGGAGGATCGAGAGGATCAGAAAGTCGCCGATCGCCCCGGGGACCCTCAGGCCGCTGGCGACGGTGCGGGGGTCGACCACCGGCTCGGCGCGCTCGGCGCCGGACTCGAAGGCGCGGACGATCGGGGCGCAGCCCGCCGCCTGGACCGAGATCATCCGCGGGCGCGCCGGGCCGATCCAGCCGAGGGCCTCCAGCTCGTCGAACGCCTTCCACATACCGATCAGGCCGGTGCCGCCGCCGGTCGGGTAGACGATCGCGTCGGGGAGCTCCCAGTCGAGGTCCTCGGCCAGCTCCAGCCCCATCGTCTTCTTCCCCTCGAGCCGGTAGGGCTCCTTGAGCGTGGAAATGTCGAACCACCCCTCCTTCCACGCGCGCCCCCGGACCCACGCGCCCGCGTCGGCGATCGAGCCGTCCACCAGCTCCACCGCCGCCCCGTACGCCTGGCACTCCGCCACGATCGGCGCGGGCGTGCCGCGCGGCATGGCCACGGTGCACGGGAGCCCCGCCGCCGCCGCGTACGCCGCGGTCGCGCTGCCGGCGTTGCCGGCGCTCGGCAGCGCCAGATGGCGGGCGCCCAGGGCCTTCGCCCGGTGGACCGCCACCGCCAGCCCGCGGGCCTTGAAGGAGAGCGTCGGGTTGACGGTCTCGTCCTTCAGGAGGAGCCGGCCGAGCCCGAGCGAGGGGCCCACCCGGCGTGAAGCGTGGAGCGGCGTGCCGCCTTCGCCGAGCGAGAGGGGCGTCTCGCCGGGAGCGATCGGAAGGAGCTCGCGCCAGCGCCACAGGTCCCGCCGCCGCCTGGCCAGGTCTTCCGGGCGCCATTTCCGGGCCAGGGCCTCGAGGTCGTAGCGCGCCAGGAGCGGCCCGCCGCAGTCGCAGAGGTTGGCCAGCCGGTCCGCGGGCCGGACGGACCCGCACCGGGCGCACTCGAGCCGCTCGATCATCTCACAACTATATTTGTAGCGTCCGGGGCACGATCGTGGCCACCGCGAGGGCGGCCATCCCCTCCTCGCGCCCCACGAACCCCATCCGCTCGGCGGTCGTGGCCTTGACGCTCACCGCGGCTTCGGCCAGCCGCAGGGCGGCCGCGATCGTCTTCCGCATGGCCGGCACGTGGAGGGCGATCCGCGGGGCCTCGGCCACCACCGTGGCGTCGACGTTCGCGATGTCGAAACCGGCCGAGGCCAACCGGCCGACCACCTGTCGCAGGAGATCCATGCTGTCGGCGTCCTTCCAGGTGGGGTCGTCCGGGGGAAAGTGGTGGCCGATGTCCCCCAGCGCGGCGGCGCCCAGGAGCGCGTCGGCGATCGCGTGGAGCAGCACGTCGGCGTCGGAGTGGCCTTCCAGCCCGCGGGCGTGCGGGATCTCCACGCCGCCCAGGACCAGCCGGCGCCCCTCGGCGAAGCGGTGGACGTCGAAGCCGATCCCGGTCCTCACCGCCACCTCAGCGCCCCCGCCGCCACCAGGTCTTCCGCCCACACCCAGTCCTCCGGGTCGGTGATCTTCCGGTTCAGGGCCTCGCCGGCGATCCACTCCACGGGGATCCCGTGCCGCTCGCAGAGCGCGGCGCAATCGGTGGCGTCCGCGGGGTCGGCGTCGTGGGCCTCCAGCAGCGCGGCGCGGGGAAAGCCCTGCGGCGTCTGCGCCGCGACGAACCGCTCGCGGTCCACCGTCCCGACGATCCGCGGGCCGTCGACCTCCTTGAGCGTGTCCCGCACCGGCAGCGCCGGCACCACCGCGCGACCGGCCGCCGCCCGGCGGGCCACCCGCTCGACCAGCGCCTTGGACGCGAACGGCCGGGCTGCGTCGTGCACCAGGACCGTGCCCGCGCTCTCCACCGCCTCGAGACCCGCCCGAACCGAATCGCGGCGCCGCACGCCGCCCGCCACCAGCCGCAGCCGTTCCCCGGCAACCGGCAGGACCGTCCGCAGCGCCGCCTCTCCCTCGTTCATCGCTCCCGGCGGCAGGACCACCACCACCGGTCCGGCGAGCGCATCCAGCAGGGCTCGCGTCCCCCATCCCATCAGCGGCACGCCGCCCAGGAGCCGGAACTGCTTCGGCTCGCCGCCCATGCGGACGCTCCCGCCGGCCGCCACCAGGACCCCCGCTGCCGGGATCAGCTGTACGCCATTCCCTCGGGCTCCTCCACCGAGCCCGTCTCTGCGCCCGGGACCCCGTTGGCCTTCTTGGCGAAGATCAGCGTGCCGGCGCGAGTCTGGTGGATGCCGGTCACGGCCACCCGCATGGTCCGGCCGATCTCGGAGCGGGCGTCCTCGACCACTACCATGTTCCCGTTGTCCAGGTACCCGACCGCCTGGTCCTTCTCCTTGCCCTGCTTCACCAGCCGCACCACCAGCTCGTCGCCGGAGAGGATCTCGGGCTCGAGCATCTCGGCGATCTCGTTGAGGTCCACCACGGGGATGCCCCGGCGGCCGGCCTCTTTGATCATGTCGGGGTTGTGGGTGACGACCCGCGCGTCATGCTGGACCGCGTAGTCGAGCACGCCCTCGATCTCGCCGTGGAGCAGGTCGATCTCCCGGATGTAGACCGCCCGCGCGCGGTTCTGCTGCAGGCGCCGCAGGCTGTCCAGCCCGCGCTCGCCGCGGAAGCGGTCGATCGCGATGTGGCTGGCCGCCAGCTGGTTCAGCTGGTCCACCACGAAGCGGGGGACGACGATCTCTCCCGTCAGCAGCGGGCTCTCGGCCAGCTTGACGATGCGGCCGTCGATGAGGGACTTCTCGCCTACCAGGTACCGCGCCCTGGCGCCACCTTCCGTCTCGGGTTGCCGGAACAGGGCCAGATCATGGACGATCGCCCGGCCGGTGATCGCGCCGAGGTAGCCCAGCGTCACGAACAGCAGCACGATCCCGAACCCGGCCAGCCAGGTGCCGCTGGACAGGAACGCGGCGGCCAGCGGGAAGGTGCCCGCGATCCACAGGATCAGCGTGGCCAGCACGAGCCCCATGATCAGGCCCACGCCCGCCGTTGCCACCTGCCGGGGGTCGCCCTGTCGGATGCGGCCCTCGAGCAGCAGCAGTACGAGGATCGTCAGCGCCCCGCCTCCGACCACGGCGTAGGTCACCCAGTGTGGCTCGTACACCACGGCCAGGGCGCCTACCCAGATGATCACGAGCCCCAGGACGATGCGCAGATAGCTCATGGTCCTCCTCACGATTGGGAAATGCGCCGCCGATATGATGTATGATGGACGGCGCGACGGCCCGGCCGAGCCGGGCACTCGCGGCAATGCCGCGCGGCACGCTCACCCCGCGTCTTCCAGGGCGAGCGCGACGGCGCCGGCGACCGTGTCGACTTCGTCGACCCGGAGCCCGGCGCCGTTCCCCGCATCGTGGGCCGGCCGGTCGTCCCCGCCGCGGTCGGATCCCGCGGCTACGACCGCCCGGGTGAACCCGAGCCGCGCGGCCTCCCTCAGCCGCGCCCCGGCCAGGCGCACCGGCCGGACCTCTCCCGTGAGCCCCACCTCTCCGAACACCACCGTGCCGGCCTTGAGCGGCCGGTCGGCCCGGCTCGAGGCCAGCGCCACCACGACCCCAAGGTCCGCCGCCGGCTCGGTGAGGGACAGCCCCCCGACCACGTTCAGGAACACGTCGCTCGATCCGAGCCGGAGGCCGGCCCGCCGGTCGAGCACGGCCAGGAGCAGGGCCAGCCGCCGGCCGTCGAACCCGCCGGACACCCGCTGGGGCGTGCCGTACGGGCTCTCCGCGACCAGCGCCTGGATCTCGATCAGCAGCGGCCGCGTGCCCTCCAGGCTCGCCACGTGGGCGGAGCCCGCCACCGGCCGGTCCCGCCGCGTCCGGTCGAGGAAGAACGCCGACGGGTTCTCCACCGCCTCCATCCCCCGCTCCCCCATGGTGAAAACGGCGATCTCGTGCGTCGAGCCGAAGCGGTTCTTGCGCGCGCGGAGCACCCGGTAGTCGTGATGCGGATCCCCCTCGAACTGGAGCACGGCGTCCACCGCGTGCTCCAGCGTCTTGGGGCCGGCGAGCCCGCCCCCCTTGGTGACGTGCCCCACGAGGAACGCGGCCGCGCCGCGCGCCTTACACCAGCGCTGGAACTCCGCCGCTGCCGCGCGCACCTGCGATACCGAGCCGGGTGCCGAGGAGAGCGCCGGATCGTACGCCGTCTGGATCGAGTCCAGGATCACGATGTCGGGCTCCACCCGCTCGCACGCGCCGATCAGGGCGTCGAGCGCCGTGCCGGCCGCCACCAGCACTCCTTCGCTGGCCACGCCGAGCCGCTCGGCGCGGAGCTTGATCTGGGCCGGCGACTCCTCGCCCGCCAGGATCAGCACCCGGCTCCCCCGGGCCGCCAGTGCGCCAGCCATCTGGAGGAGCAGAGTGGACTTGCCGATCCCGGGCTCGCCGCCCACCAGGTAGAGTCCGCCCGGCACTATGCCACCCCCCAGGAGGCGGTCCAGCTCGGGTGTGCCCGTGGGGACGCGGGCGGCGTCGGCCGCCGACACGTCGGACAGCGGCGCCACCGGAGCCGCGGCCGCCGACCGCGCCGGAGCGCCGCGCTCGACCACCTCCTCCACCATCGAGTTCCACTCGCCGCACTCGGGGCATCGGCCCGCCCACTTGGGCGTGGCCGCGCCGCACGAGGCGCAGACGAAGCGGGTGCGGGAGCGGCGGGCGGTCATGGCCGGTGGTGGGGGTCCAGGCTGGCGAAGCGCATGAACTGATTCATGAACGAGAGCCGGATCGTGTCGGTCGGGCCGTTGCGGTTCTTGCCGATGATCACCTCCATCGGAGGCTCCTCGGTCGCCTGCCCGTACTCCTCGTCGCGCGGCTTCTCGCGGTAGAGGAACAGCACCAGGTCCGCGTCCTGCTCTATGGCGCCCGAATTGTGGCTGACGATCCCGTCCGCGAGCCAGTTCGCCGGCCCCGGCACGGTCAGGTCGAAGACCTCTTCCTCCCCCGCCGACATGATCTCGACCACGCGATCCCAGAACAGGTCGCTGGTCGCCTGGTCGCGCAGGACGTCGTCGTCCAGGATCTCGGCATACTCGCCCAGCATCGCCCTTGATGGAGCGTACCGGAGGTGGGCGTTCACCCCATACGAGACTCCGCGCGCGGCCGCCATCGTGCGCTGGGAGAGGCCCCTGGTCCGCATGACCCGCTTGATTCGTCCAACGAACTCGCGCGGCAGAGTATCCACGTTCGTATTCGAGGGGGTCAGCACGAGAATCTCCCGAAGATCTTCGGCGGGCCGGGACCGCGCTCCGAAGGCACCTACGCGAGTCAGAAAGCGGAGTTGCGGCTCGGCCCCCGAGACCGCGACCGTGAAGACCGGCCGCCCGATCGGTTGCTCCACTCTGCGGATCCGGGCGACGATCCCCAGACGGAGCAGCAAGGCGGCCACGTCGTCCGCGAGCCCTGCGCTCGCGGTGGCGAAGAAGACCGAGTGGCTGCCCCTCCCGCGGCGACGAAGGAAGATCGCCCCATCGGTGGCCCACAGATGGCGCAACAGAAGCGCCACTTGATGATCCGAGAGCATGAAGGCCGAGCGCGGGATGCGCTTCTCGTGCGACCGCTGGCCGAAGATCCCCAACTCCCGTAGCCACGCGTTGACCCCGGCCGGATGCCAGCGATTCCCGTTCCCGCTGATCAGCAGCTGATGCCATGCACCTCGCCCCCGGTACCGCCGGACCACGGCGCCGAATTCATCACGGGCCGCTTGCGCAACCAGCTCGCTGTTCTCTTCGGAACCCGTCGTATACCGCATCGGCTGACCTCGGAGGTAGCTCCCGTCCCCGATCATTTGTCCTAGAAGGGCGACCCGCGCATCCGGCCATTCCCCGGGCGCCGCGGGTTCGGGAATGGAGCGTGCAAGCGCGATACGCGTGTCGACGCCGATGTCCTCCACGCGTTGCCAGCCCGAGCCCGTGAGCAGGCGATGCCGTTCGGTGGCGCGGATGCGGCGGCCGCTGGCCAGGCGCATATCGAAGACCGAGCGGATGCCAACACGCCAGACTTTGTCAGCACGTGCACGAACCACTCGGCTTCGCTCGTCGATCGCGAGGACATCGGGAGCCGTCCCGACCAGCTCGCGGATGGGCGTTCGGGAGCCGTCGGCGAGGAGCACGATCGTGTCCCCGGTCACACATTCCCTCAGGTCCGACAGGCGCGGCCGCTGGTCCGTCCGCTGCTCGGGCGCGCGGGAGAGCTGGGAGAGGGCGAGCACGGGCACGTTCAGCTCCTTGGCGAGCGCCTTGAGCGAGCGGCTGATCTCGGTGATCTCCTGCTGGCGGCTCTCCTGCCGACCGCCGACCTCCATCAGCTGGAGGTAGTCGACGATGATCATGCCGATGTCGCGCTGCTGCTTGAGCCGCCGCGCCTTGGCGCGCATCTCCATCGGAGTGAGGATGCCGGTGTCGTCGATGTAGATGGCGGCCCGGCGGAGCCGGTCGCAGGCGTCGGCCACCCGCTTCCACTCCTGGCTGGTGGCGTGTCCGGTCCGCAAATCCTTCAGCGACACCAGCGCCTCGCTGGCGATCAGCCGCTGCACCAACTGCTCGGTGGACATCTCCAGGCTGAAGATCGCCACCGGCAGGTCGCTCTGGATGGCCGCGTTGGCGGCGATGTTCATCGCGAGGGACGTGTTGTGCACGCAGACGTCGTTCGCCACGAAGTTGTGCGTCCCGGGCACCGTCAAGTCGTACACCTGCTTGCAACCCGCCGCCTCGATCGAGACGATCTCGTCCCACCAGACGTCGCTCTCGGCAACCGCCTTCAGGCCCTCCTCCTCCAGGACCGTAGCGATCCGGGCCAGCCGTTCCCGCGAGACGGGGCCGCGGTGCGCGTGGAGGTTGTTGTTCGACGGCTCGAGGCCCATCTCCCGCCTCAGCCATCCCCATGACCTCCCGCCGAGCGCCCGCTCCACCCGGCGCCAGATCTCGACCGGGATCCGATCCAGATTCGGACGCCGGCGGTGCGTCCGGTCGGTCGCCGCCCGCTCGAGCGCCTCCTCCTTGCCGAAGATGCCGATCCGCTCCACGAAGCGGTCGATCGACGGCCGATCGGTAATGTCGATCTGCCACGACTCGCGGCGCTCCCCCGCGTACTTCACCGCGCGGCGGCGCAGCGAGCCCACCACGCCAAACCGCAGGAGCAGATGCTGGACCTGCCGGGCGAGCCGCTCGCTGGAGGAAGCGAATCCGATCGACCGCCCTCCGGAAGCGGAGGCGGTGGCCCAGCCATCAGTGGCGAACAGCCGGTTCAGGAAGAGCGCCAGCTGACGCTCCGGCAGTTCGAACACGGGCGGCGGCACGAACTTCTGCCGCGCCCCCTTGCCCATCAGGCCCAGGCCGTCGAGCCATAGGGTGAGCGGGTTCCGGCCGTTCCGCCGGATCGTCGCCAACCCCTCGGGAACCAGCGATCCCGGCGGCTCACCGAGGACCCCCTCCAGTCGCTCGAGGCGGTCGGCGGACGGGGCGGAGGCTCCCGACGTCCAGTACGACACGGCCGCTGGCGAGACCCCGACCGCGGCGGCGAGCGACCGGGCGGGCCGCCCGCTGGCGCCGATCGCGCGTCGCAGCCGGGCGCCGAACCGACGACGTCCGTCGACCAGGGTCTCCTCGTCCCCAACCACCCGCAGCGTCGCCGTACGATCCCCGTTCGACTCGGGTAGGGCCACGACGCCGCCGAACGCGGCGACCGCGTCGGCGAACTCCAACCGGAGAGTGGGGTCACGGTTGGTGAACCGGGGAACGCTCCCGGTCAGCCCGCCGTCGCCGATCAGATACGCGAGCAGGCGGATCTCGCAGCTCCGCATCCGGCGCGTGCCGAAGAAGGGCATCCGGCGAGGCACCGCCACCCGGGTCCCGGGGGCGATCTCGGCGAGCGGCTGCCATCCCTCGATCGTGAGGAACGGATGGCTGGCCGTGGTCTCCACCGTCCGTCCGAGGCGCGTCGTGACCCGGAACACCGGCTTGATCCCGTCGTCCACGAAGTCGCTCGGTGCCGCCAGGCCCAAGCGCATATCCTCCCCGAGGGTCGGGATCCTTCCGCTCTGCTCCGCGCAGATCTCCTCGATCGTCCGTACCGAGCCGTCCTCCAGGAGGATCTCCGAATCGGCGGTCAGGCATTTCCCCACTGACGGCCGAGCCGCGATGATCACCAGGTCCGACAGCTGGAACCCCGCCGTGATGTCGTCCAGGTCGGAGTAGCCGCTCGCGACGCCGGTGATCGCCTCCTTCCGGGCCGCCAGGGACTCCAGCTGCACCACCGCCCGCTGCAGCAGCTCGTTGATCGGAGTGAACGCCTTCTTGAAGCGGTGCTCGGAGAGCCGGAAGATCCGCTCCTCGGCCTCGTTCAGCAGCCGGTCGGCATCCTCCCCGGAGTCGTAGGCGTGGCCGACGATCTCTGTGCCGGTCCGGATCAGCCGCCGTTTGACCGCCCCGTCGAGGACGATCTTCGCGTGGTACATGACGTTCGCGGCGGTGGGGACGATCTCGATGATGCGCGCGATGTACTCCGCCCCCCCGGCCGAGTCGAGCGAGTCGGCGCGGCGCAGCTCCTCGCGAACCGTCATCGCGTCCGGCGCGTGCCCCTGGTCGCGCAGGGACACGATGGCGGAGTAGATCAGCCGGTGGGCCGGGTGGTAGAAGTCGTCCTCGTGGAGGACCTCCATCGCCCGGTCCACCGCGGACTCGTCGAGCATCATGGCGCCCAGGACGGAGATCTCCGACTCGTCGGAGTGGGGCGGAACGCGGTCCGCCGAGATCCGCTCCTCGAGCGCGCGGACGGCCCCGTCAGCCATGGATCCCCGTGGCTTCGTCGTAGATCCGGCGGGCGAGCTGGACGTCCTCCCACGTGGGACGCTTGAGCGCGGGATTGCGCAGCAGCGCCGCCGGGTGGTACGTGGCCACCAGCGGCACGCCCTGGTACTCGAACACGCGGCCGCGGAGCGCGCCCATCGGCGCGTCCTCCCGAAGCAAGGTCCGCGCCGCGTGCCGGCCCAGGGTCAGGATGACGGCGGGTGCGATGAGGGCGATCTGGGTCTCCAGGTAGGGCTCGCAGGCGGCCACCTGGTGGGGCAGCGGGTCGGCGTTGTCGGGTGGCCGACACTTGAGCACGTTGGTGATGAAGACCTCCTCACGGCCGAAGCCGATCGCTGCCAGGATCTTCGTGAGGAGCTGGCCGGCGCGGCCCACGAACGCCTCGCCCTGCTGGTCCTCGTGGAAGCCCGGGGCTTCGCCCACCACCATGAGACCCGTGTGCGGGGTGCCACTGCCCCAGACGACGTGGGTACGCGTCTCGCTGAGCTCGCACTTCGGGCAGACGAGCGCCTCGTCCCGGACGCGCGTCCAGGAGCTCTCGTCGAAGGCGTCCGGAGCGGGAGCCGGCTCGCCTCTCTCGGACGCTCCGCTCGGCCGGGCCACCTCGTCCGGCTCCTCGATCTCGACCGCCGCCGACCGGGTCACGTAGACGAACCGCTCCCCCAGCCGCCGCGCCCGGGCGAGCCGGGCCCTCGCATCGCCGCCGGGATCCGTCACCGCCGGGCCGCCGCCCCGGCCGCGCGCCGGTCGAGGACGTGGGCCACCAGCTGGTGCGCGAGCGCGCGCTTGTCCATCGTTTCGAACTCCCGCTTCGACCCGTCGCGGCCGAGCACGGTCACGCGATTCGTGTCCACCTCGAAGCCGGCCCCCGGTTCGGTCGGGTCGTTGACGACCAGGAAGTCGCACCCCTTCACGTCCAGCTTCCGCCGGGCGCGGGCCTCGACGTCGTCGGTCTCGACGGCGAATCCCACCACCACGGTCTCGGCGTCGCGCTCGATCGCGGCCCGGGCCAGCACGTCCTCCGTCCGCTCGAGCTGGAGCACCCCGTCCCATTCGTCCTTCTTGATCTTCCCCGCCGACGTTTCCGTCGGGCGCCAGTCCCCGACCGCCGCCGCCATCCAGAGCTGGGCGGCGCCGGGCAGCGCCTCGCGCACGGCCTCACCCATCTCCTCCGTCGTCGTGACGGCCACCGTCTTCACGAAGGGCGGGGCGTCGACCGTGGCGGGGCCGTGGATCAGCGTGACGTCGGCCCCCTCGCGCCAGGCCGCGCGGGCCACCGCGAAGCCCATCTTGCCGGAGGAGCGGTTGGCGAGGAAGCGAACCGGATCGATCGCCGCGTGAGTGGGTCCGGCGGTCACGACCACGCGGCGGCCGACCAGCCGCCCCGAGCCGTTCACCAGCCGGTCGAGCGCGGTGACCACGGCGTCGTTCCCCGGCCAGCGGCCCACGCCGCTCTCGCCACACGCCAGCGGCCCCTCGTCGGGCGTCACGACCCAGCAGCCCCGTTCCTGGAGAGTGGCCCGGTTCGCGCGTGTGGCGGGGTGGTCCCACATGGTGGCGTTCATCGACGGCACGAACAGGATCGGCACCGCCGCCGGATCGACGGCCACCAGGGTGGTGGAGAGAAGGTCGTCCGCCAGGCCGGCGGCCGCCTTGGCGAGCGTGTTCGCGGTCGCCGGCGCGACGACCACGGCGTCCACTCCGCGAGCGAAATCCAGGTGCGGAAACCGGTCGTACTCTCCCGGCTCGCCGCCCTCCGGCCAGTCGCTCCACAGCGACGTCCCCACCCGCTCGCCGGACAGCGCTTCGAAGAGCGCGGGCCGCACCAGCTCCGCCGCCGAACTGGTCAGGACCACGCGCACGCGGGCCCCCGCACGGCGCAGGTCGCGCATCAGGTCGACGGCCTTGTAGCAGGCGATGCCGGACGACACGCCAAGGGTGATCGTCCGGCCGGCGAACGGCCGGTGTTCCGTTATTCGGCCCTCTTGTCGACGACCGTGTACTCGATCTCGCCCGCCACGAGGTCTTCCAGCGAGCGCGTCGTATACTTCTTCTTCCACTCCTTGCCGCCTTCCTTCGGCAGCTCGTTGAGCTTCCTGGCGTAGGCCGCAGCCACCATCACGCCCTCGTATTTATTGTCACTCGGGGTCGCGGTCGCGACCTCTCCCGGGGTGACCACCTTCATCGGATGCCTCCTTCTGTCGTGGATATTCCCGGCGCGGCGCGCCGGGGGAAATGGACCTCGAGCCATTCGCCGAGGGTGTCCAGGCGCACGCGCCTGCGCTCCTCGGCGTGAATGATGCTGGAAAACACCTCCACGGTCTTCTCCAGCTCGCGGTTCACGATCACGTACTCGTACTGCTCCACGCTCTCGAGCTCGCGGAGCGCCTCCTCCATCCTCCCGTCGATCACCTCGGCGCTGTCGGTCCCGCGCCCCCTGAGCCGCGCCTCCATCGCCGCATGCGACGGCGGCAGGAGGAAGATCGACACGGCCCCCGGGTAGGCCCGCATCAGGCTCGTGCCGCCCTGCACGTCGACATCCAGCAGCACGTGGTAGCCATCCTCGAGCGCGCGATCGATCTCGGCCCGCGGGGTGCCGTAGAGATTTCCGTGGACCACGGCCCACTCGGCCAGCTCCCCGTCGCCCCTGGCCCGCTCGAACTCGGCCTCGTCCACGAACCGGTAGTCGGCCCCATCCACCTCTCCCTCGCGGCGCGCCCGCGTGGTCAGCGAGACGGCGAAGCGGATGTAGGGCAGCCGCTCGAAGATCTCGTTCGCCACCGACGTCTTCCCCGCCCCGCTGGGGGCCGACAGGACGATCGGGAACGGCCGGGTCTTGATCCCGACGTCGGCATCGCGCTCGGTCACCACGTGACCCCCCGGCTCACTCCACGTTCTCGGCCTGCTCGCGCATCCTCTCCAGCTCGGCCTTCATCTCGATCGCGGCCTGCTGGATCTCGGCGTCGTTGCCCTTGGCGCCGATCGTGTTCGCCTCGCGTCCGAGCTCCTGGAGCAGGAACGTGAGCTTGCGTCCGACCCCGCCGGCGGCGGCCGTGAGCTCCGCCTCGAAGTGGTCGAGGTGCGCCCGCATGCGGGTGAGCTCCTCGCTCACGTCCAGCCGATCGGCCAGGAGGACGATCTCCTGCGCGATCCGGGCGTCGAGCGTTTCGCCGGCCGATTCGAGCAGCTCGGCGACCTTCTTGAGAAGCCGCTCGCGCTCCCGCTCCTCGCGGCGGGGCGCGAGCTCGGCGATCCGGCCGCGCAGCGCCTCGATGGCCCCGATTCGCTCGCGGAAGTCCCGCTCCAGGGCCGCGCCCTCGACCGAGCGGCTCTCGATCAGGCCGTCGAGCGCCCGGGACAGAGCCTCTCCGGCCGCTCCCAGGAAGATTTCGTCGGCGACCGGCTCCGACTTCGCGTCCCAGACGAGCACGCCCGGCAGCGTCAACAGGGACTCGACCGACACCCGCTTGGTCACGCCGGGATGCCCTTCCAGGGTCTCCGCGATCTCCAGGTAGCGGTCGAGCACCTCCCGGTCGAGCGCGGGCCCGCGCGCCGCGGCCGTCCCCCCGGCCTCCACCTCGATCAGCACCTGGACGTGCCCGCGCTCCACCCGCTCGGAGCACATCGCCGCCACCCGACTCTCCAGATGCGCGTACTCGCGCGGCATCCGGACGTGGGCGTTGAAGTAGCGGTGGTTGACCGACTTGACTTCGACCTGGAAGCGATGGCCGTCCATCGCCGCCTCGCCGCGGCCGAACCCCGTCATGCTCCGAATCACGGGACCTCCGAATCTATCCGCACGGCGCTTCGAACGCCATCGCGGCCACTATACCCGCTTATCCCAACCGCCCGGCAGGAGCCGGCTCACGGCCGCGATCCCTTGCCGCACGAGCTCGATCAGCTCGGCGTCCCCGTCCCAGTGTTCCAGCACCACCGCGGGGTCGACCCGGTTCAGCATGCCGTGGAGCGCCAGGAGCGCGAGCACGACGTCGTCCAGCTGGCCCAGCCCCGGGATGAAATCGGGGATGACGTCGATCGGGGAGATGAGGTACACCAGCGTGCCGCCGAACAGGATCTTGCTGCGGAACGGGACGCGCGGGTCGGTGAGCAGGCGCTTGAGCAGCAACGCGAAGTTCGGCAGGAACAGCGCCATCTCCCGGAGCGTCCCACGGGCGCGCGCCCTGTCCATCCGCTCGGGAAGCGCCTCAGGCACAGGCCTCCTCCTCCCCGACAGCCGCGGCGGCCCGCAGGCGGTTGATCCGCGCCGCCGCGAAGCCCCCCCCGAGGCCGTTGTCGATGTTGACGACCGTGACCCCGGCGGCGCAGGCGTTCAGCATCGCGAGGAGCGCCGCCAGCCCCCCGAACGACGCTCCGTAGCCGACGCTGGTCGGCACGGCCACCACCGGCGCCCGGACGAGCCCCGCCACCACCGAGGGCAACGCCCCGTCCATTCCCGCCACGACGACGATCGCGCCGGCCGCCGTGAGCGACTCCTCCCGCTCGAGGAGGCGGTGGATCCCGGCCACCCCCACGTCGACCACGTGCTCGACCGGCTCTCCCATGGCCCGGACCGTCTCGACCGCCTCCTCCGCCACCGGCAGGTCGCTGGTCCCCGCCGTCAGCACCAGCACCGGCGGGGCCGCCCGGGGGGCCGGGGCGCCCGCGCACACGGTCCGCGCCACCGGGTTCCAGCGGGCCGCCGGGACCGCCCGCCGGATCGCCTCGGCATGCGCCTCCGAGGCCCGCGTGGCCAGCACGAGACCGGCGCGCCGCCAGAGCCGATCGGCGATCGCCGCCGCCTGCTCGGGCTCCTTCCCCGGGCAGTAGATCACCTCGGGCTGACCGTTCCGGAGGGCGCGATGGTGGTCGATGGTGGCGAACGGGAGCCGCTCGTGCGGCCAGCCCGCGAGGGCCGTGCAGGCCTCGTCGACGCCGATCCGCCCGTCGCGGACCGCCGCCAGCGTGGTTCTGAGGAGGGCGTCGAACACGGCGCCGAGTTTACGCTGCCCGACCCCGTCCATCCACCGGGCGGCGCGCTGGATGCCGCGCCCCCTCGCGCGTTAAGGTTCTGGGCATGGAGTGGACGGATCCCCCCGGCACGCCCGCCCTCGACCCCGGCGAGGCGCACGTGTGGCGCATCGACCTGCGGCGGGAGCCGTCCGAGCTGGAGCGCGATCGGGCGCTCCTCTCCGAGCGGGAGCGCCTCCGCGCCGAGCGGTTCCGGTTCGCGATTCACCACGACCGCTACGTGGCCGCCCACGCCGCCCTGCGCTCGATCCTGGCGCGCTACCTGGAGATCGCGCCCGAGGAGATCCGCTACGTCCTGGGCCCCGCGGGGAAGCCTTCGCTCGCCCCCGGAGTGGCCGCCCGCGACCTGCGCTTCAACCTCTCCGATTCGGGCGACCTCGCGCTCTGCGCGGTGGCCGAGGCGCGGGAGCTGGGGGTGGACCTCGAGCGGATGCGCCGCGACGCCCCGGTGATGGAGCTGGCCGAGCGCTGGCTCGCGCCGCCCGAAGCCGCGGCGCTCCGCCGGATCTCCGAGGCCCACCGGGCCGCCGCCTTCTTCGCCTGCTGGACCCGCAAGGAGGCCTACGTGAAGGCCCGCGGCGGGAGCATCATCCGTTCGCTTCGCACCTTCGCCGTCACGGTCGAGCCCGGCGCGGCCCGGGTCGAGCTCCACGTCCACGACGACCCGGGGGCCGCAGGACAGTGGTGGCTCGGCGAGCTGGACGTGGCGCCGGGCTTCGCCGCCGCGCTGGCCTCCGAGGGCGAGGTCCGGCTGAGCCGCTTCCGGTGGTCGTGAGCCGGCGGGCGCTCGCGGTCGCGCTCCTGGCGGGCGCGCTCGCGACCGCTCCCGCCGCCGGCCAGGAGCGACGTCCGAGCGAGCCAATCCCGTTCGAGCCGGAACCCGCGCCGCGTCCACCCCGGGTCCAGGCCGAGAAACCCCCGCTCTGGCTGGTCGAATGGCCGGGCTGGCACGGCCTGGTGCTCGAGCGGTACAACCGGACCGACGGGCTCGTCGCCGGGTTCGGCGCCGTGCTCGAGCCGACGGACCCGGCGCGGGCCCCCGCGGTCTCGCTCCGAGGCTCCACCCCCACCACCCACCAGCGGCTCTACTGGCACGCCCGGGCTCGCCAGCGCGCGCCGTTTCCCGGCGGATGGGCGGCGCACGTGGTGGTGGATGCGTTCCATCGCGGGCGCACCTACGACGACTGGAAGATCTCCACCCGGGAGAACGACTTCACCACGTTTCTGGTCGGGAGCGATCAGCTGGACTGGTGGCGCGAGCGGGGATGGCGTCTGGCGTACGAGCTGGAGTCCGAGCGCGGCCGGTGGGCCGGCACGCTGGCCCTGCTCTCGGCGGAGCAGCACTCCCAGGCAATGGAGGAGCCGTTCGTGCTGATCGGCGCCGGCGAATTCCGGCCCAACCCTCCGGTGGAGGCGGGCACGCTCCGGAGCCTCTCCTTCCGCCAGCGGATCGACACGCGGAACATCCAGAGCCCGCTTCTGCCGGCGCCCGGCTGGCTGGTGACCCTCGAGGCCGAGCTGGCCGGGGGCATGCTCGGAGGCGACATCGGGTTCGCCCACGGCTTCGCCGACGTTCGCCGCTACATCCGGATCGGGACCGACGCCTGGTGGGACACCCGCCTGGTCTGGATCGAGAGCGACGCGCCCGACGACGAGCCGGTGCCCCAGCGCCACGCCATGCTGGGCGGCCCCGGCTCGCTCCGCGGCTTTCGCGCCGCCGAGTTCATCGGCGCCGACGCGGTCCAGGTGAACACGGAAGTGCGCATCCCGCTGCCGGTGATCGACCCGATCGGGCTGTTCTTCCTCTCCTGGCATTGGGTCGCCTTCGCCGACGCCGGATCGGTCGACGATCTCGGGGACTGGCACGCCGACGTCGGGATGGGGATCTCGGGCATCAACATCTTCTCGTACGTCGGGGTCTTCGTGGCCCAGCGGGTGACCGATCGGGGCGGGGACAACGACGGACCTCGCCTCGTTGTCAGGCTGAGACGCGACTTCTAACTTCGGCCGCTCGTCGCGCGCGGGGGTCGGATTCCCCCGATGACCCATCTTCCATGTGAAGGAATCCCATGAAGCTGGTCGAGTTCTTCTCCGAGGATGACGTGGCCCTGCAGCTCGCCGCTTCCGACAAGGACGCCACCCTTCGCGAGCTGGTCGCCCTCCTCGACCTCGACGACAACGCGGAGATGCTCTTCAATCTGCTGAAGAAGCGGGAGAACCTGGGTTCCACCGGCATCGGCAAGGGGGTGGCGATCCCCCACTGCCGCTCGCTGGTGGTGGACCGGCTGCGCGTCGCCTACGGCCGCAAGCCCGGCGGGCTCGACTTCGACGCCGTGGACGCCAAGCCGGTGCAGCACTTCTTCCTGATCGTGGCCCCGCCGGTCGAGATTTCCAACCAGTACCTCCCCGTCCTCGGCAAGATCGCCCAGTTCTGCAAGAACCCGAAGAACCTAGGCCGCCTCTCCGAGATCGAGAGCAACGAAGAGTTCTTCGAGATCCTGGAGGGCGCCGAGATCTAGGGGGCCGGCGGGGCTTCCGTCGCCGGCTCGGAGATCCCCTCCGCCTCCCGCGGGCGGATGAAGAGGATGCGCGAGAACTGCTGCGCGCCGTGGAACAGGAACCACAGAACCCCCCAGACGTAGATTCCCTCCCGCCGTTCTTCGAAGGCGCCCAGCGCGACGGCCGTCTGGACTCCCGCGTTCGCCAGGTGGATCACCGCGTTCGAGCCGAGGATCCAGCGGTGGAACACCTCGGGGGTCTCGTGCATGAAGCGGAGGCTGGGGCCGAGCCTCGATCCGACGAAGGCCACCGAGTACGCGGCCATCAGGGCGCTGGAAGCGCGCCAGGCGGCCCCCGCCTCGACCCCCAGCACGGCGATCCCCAGCGGCAGGAGCCCCAGGAACATCGCGCCGAACGTGGTCCCGAACAGCAGCGAGAGACGGTAGGATTCGAGCGGGGTCAGGCGGCCCGGAAGACGCACGAACGCGATCGTGATCCCGCTGAATCCCGCCAGGGCCAACGCCATCTGCGATAACGTGATGAGCAGGGTCGGCTCGTCCAGATTCGACCTCCTCAGGTCGAGAAGTACTTCGCCTCCGGGTGGTGCACCACGAGCGCCGCCGTGGCGAACTCGGGAACCAGCGCGCCGGCTTCGGTCAGCTCCATTCCGAGCCGCTCGCGCGCCGGGAGCAGATCGTACACGAGCGCGTGCTGGAGGACGTCCGGGCAGGCCCCGTAGCCCCACGAGTAGCGGAGCCCGCGGTCCGGCTCGATCCCCATGTCTCTCCGGACGACCTCGTGGACGTACTCTGCCGCCGCCTCCGCGAGCCGAACGCCGAAACCATGAAGATAGTAGGCCTCCGAGTACTCCCCCGCCTCCATGAGGGCCGCCGAGCGCTCCAGGATCTCGTCGCCCACCGAGACGATCTGGACCGCCACCACGTCGCGCACCTCGCCGCCGGCCGGGCGGAAGTAGTCGACCAGCGACAGCCTGTCCCGGTCGGCCTGGCGCGGGAAGGCGAACCGGCCGCGCTCGACGGACGGGTCCTCGGGGTCGTAGACGACCAGATCGAGACCGTCCGCCGCCGCCGGGTAGATCCCGTACGCGGCCCGCGGCCGCACCCGTCCGCCGGCGAGCGCCTCCTGCCGGTAGCGGGCCAGCCGGGGCTCGAACTCCTCGGCCAGCAGGCGGTCCCACGCCTCGCCCTTCGCGTTCTTGGCCCCCCAGTGGAGCCGGTAGAGCGTGTTCAGGTCGATCCGCTCGAAGAGGTCCGCCAGCGGCAGCCGCTCGATCACCTTGACCCCCAGGAACGCGGGCCGGGGCGTCTCCGCCGGGCCCGGTCCGGGCGTCTCCCGCCGGCGCTCCTCCACCGAGGCCTTCAGCCGCTCCCGCCGCTCGACCCCCTCGCGGATCTCCTCCAGCCGCGCCCGCACGAACGCCGCCCGGCCGGACGCGTCGCTCAGCGACTCCATCGCGGCCAGGCCCGCGAAGGCGTCCTTGCAGTACCAGACGCCCGGGCCGTAGATCGACTCCCGCGACTCGTCCAGGAACGCCGCCTCGCGGATGAACGACGGGTTGATCGCCGCGCCGCCGCAGAGCACCGGGTACTCCAGGCCTCGCCGGGACAGCTCCCGCACGCACTGCGGCATCTGCCGCGAGGTCGACACCAGGAGCGCCGAGAGCCCGATCGCGTCCGCCCCGTGTTCCTGCGCTTTCGTCAGGATCGTCTCGATCGGCACCTGCTTGCCGAGGTCGTGCACGGTGTAGCCGTTGTTCGAGAGGATCGTCCCCACCAGGTTCTTGCCGATGTCGTGGACGTCGCCGAATACGGTGGCGAGGACCACCACCCCCTTGGTCTGCCCGTCCTTCCTCTCCAGGTAGGTCTCGAGCCGGGCCACCGCGCGCTTCATGACCTCGGCCGACTGGAGGACGAACGGAAGGATCAGCTCCCCCGCGCCGAACTTGTCCCCGACCTCCTTCATGGCCGGCAGGAGCACCTGATTCAGCACCGTCACCGCCGCGGGGTCGTCCCCGCCGCGGTCGCCGATCGCCTGGTCGACCATCGCCTCCACGCCGTCGCGCCGGCGGTGCAGGATCATCCAGTGGATCGCCTCCTCCGGGGTCATCCCCTCGGTCGGATCGGCCCGGTCCTCGGCCTCCGGGGTGCGCTCCTCGAACCATTCGATGAAGCGGGCCAGGGCGTCCTCCCGCCGGTCGAAGATCAGGTCGTCGGCGAGCGCCCGCTCCTCCTCGTCGACCTCGGCGTAGGGCTCGACGTGGGCGGCGTTGACGATCGCCATGTCGAGGCCGGCCTCCACGCAGTGGTGGAGGAACACGGAGTTCAGGACCTTCCGCGCGTGAGGCCGGAGGCCGAACGAGACGTTGGAGACGCCGAGGCTGGTCAGCACGCCCGGCAGCTCGGTCTTGATCCGGCGCACGCCCTCGATCGTGTCGAGCGCGGAGCGGCGGAACTCGGCGTCGCCGGTGGCCAGCGTGAAGGTGAGCGCGTCGAAGATCAGGGCGTCCGGAGCGAGGCCGTACTCGCCGACGACGATGTCGTGGATCCGCCGCGCGACCGCCACCTTCCGGTGGGCGTCCTTGGCCATCCCTTCCTCGTCGATCGTGAGCGCCACCACGGCCGCGCCGTGCTCAGCCAGCAGCGGCGCCACCGCGTCGATCTTCCCCCGGCCCCCCTCCAGGTGGATCGAGTTCACCACGGCCCGGCCGGGATAGCGCTCCAGCGCCACCCGGATCACGTCAACCTCGGTGGTGTCGATCGCCAGCGGCGCCGGGACCCCCTGCGCGAGGAGCTTCGTCAGCGCGGCCATCTGCTCCGACTCGTCCAGCCGCTCGGTCAGCGCCACGCACACGTCCAGGAGGTGGGCCCCGCCGTCCACCTGGTCGCGGGCCACCTGTAGAATTCCCTCATAGTCGTCGTCGAGGAGGAGCTGCTTCACCTTCCGCGAGCCCTGGCTGTTCACCCGCTCGCCGATCAGGGTCGGCGCGGGATCCTGCGCCAGGTCCATGGCCACCATCGCGCTCGCCACACGCGGCACTCGTGTCACGGCGCGGGCGAGCGGCGCGCGGCCGCCGACCCGTTCCACCACCGCCGCCAGGTGCTCCGGCGTGGTCCCGCAGCAGCCGCCCACGATCGAGGCGCCGATCTCGGCCACGAACGCCTCGTGCGCGTTCGCCAACTCCTCAGGCGGCAGGTCGTAGACCGCCTCTCCCCCCACGTTCCGCGGGATCCCGGCGTTCGGGATCACGCTCACGGGGAGCGACACGTTCTCACAGAGCCATCGGACCGGCTGCCGCATCGGCTCGGGGCCGGTCGAGCAGTTGAGCCCGATCGCGTCCACCCCGAGCGCCTCGATCGTGACTCCGGCCGCCTCGATGTCGGTCCCCAGGAGCATCCTTCCCGCCGGGTCCAGCGTGACCTGGACCTGGAGCGGCACGCGCCGGCCGGCTCTCCTCATCGCCTCCTTGCAGCCGCGGACCGCGGCCTTGACCTCGAGCAGGTCCTGCGAGGTCTCGATCAGCAGGAGGTCCACTTCGCCCTCCAGGAGCCCGGCCGCCTGCTCGGCGAAGACCGGGACCAGGTCGGCATAGCCGAGCCGCCCGAGCTCGGGGTCGGAGGTGGACGGAAGGAATCCCGAGGGTCCGATCGAGCCGGCCACGAAGCGCGGCCGGTCGGACGTCGAGAAGTCCGCCGCCACCCCGCGGGCCAGGCCCGCCGCGGCGCGGTTCAGCTCCACCACCCGGTCCCCCAGCCCGTACTCGGCGAGCGTCAGCCGGTTGGCGCGGAAGGTGTTCGTCTCAACGACGTCGCATCCCACCTCGAGGAACGAGGCGTGGATCTCGCGGATCACGTCCGGGCGCGAGAGCACCAGGTGGTCGACGCAGCCGTCCAGCCGTCGACCGCCGTAGTCGTCCGCCGAGAGCGCGCGGGACTGGATGCTCGTCCCCATGGCCCCGTCGAAGACGAGGATTCTCTCACGCAGGATTTCGAGGTACCTCGTCATGCGGTCTCTCCGAAAAAACGAAAACGTCCCGCCGAAGGACCGCGCGGGACGTGACCGGGCGCTCGTCTTTTCGGCGTTTTAGGCCTTTGGTTCGGCGACCGTGCGGTCGACCCGGCGGTGGCAAGCAGCCACAAATCCCTCCGCCGTCGGCGCCGGAGATCCGGCGCTTCTCACTTCGAATCCTAGCGCGCCTGCGGAAAATCATCCAGCCCCGCACGCGCGAACAGCCGCCGGCGGCCGTGCCCGGCCGCGAGGCGGGTCCTATATTCCGCGACAGTGAACGTGACGATGGAACGCCTGATCGCGCTGCAGGACCTTCAGCAGCTTCAGCGTGACCTCCAGGAGTCCTCCTACCAGGACCTGGGCTTCGAGAAGCTCGATCCGGCGGTGATCGGCGAGGAGGTCGAGGGCCTGCGGGAGGAGATCGACCCGCGGTTCCTGCAGCGGTTCGACCACATCCGGAAGAAGTACGAGCGGCCGCTGGTCCCGGTCCGGAACGGCGTCTGCTACGGCTGTTTCGTCCGCTTTCCCACCGCCCGCCTGGCGGACTTCGAAGGCGACGTGCCGCTCACGTGCGAGAGTTGCGGCCGGCTGCTCTACCGCATCCCCTGAGTAATCATCTCGACTCGGGGTCCGGGACCGGCTCCGCCGACTTGAGGACGAGGAGTTGCCGGAGGAGCGGTCGGGCGTCTCCCGCCTGGAGGCGGTACCAGTAACGGCCCGTCGGCACGGGCTCCCCTTCCGCGTCCAGCCCATCCCAGGTCACCACGTAGCTGCCGCGCCGCTGGGGCCGGTCCACCAGGACGGCGACCTCCTGCACGAGCAGGTTGTAAATCGTGAGGCGGACCGGGCCGTCCCGGTCGGTGCGGTAGGCGATGATGGTGGAGCTGAACCCCGGCGAGAATGGGTTGGGGACGTTCTGATCGAGCCGCACCGCGTCCGGACCCGACCCGCTCTGGGCGGCCGCGGGCGCGGCGGCGGCCAGGCCGATCGCGAGCGCGAGCGCGCCGAGGCTACGGCGCACGGACCGCGAACGAGTCGCCGTACCCGCGGGCGCGCGCCTCGGCGAGAAAGCGCTCGGCCGCCGCGCGGTCGGGGAATCGTCCGAGAAAGACCCGCACGAGGCCCCCGGAGAACTCGTGCCATCGGGGTCGGTCCGGGAAGTCGCGCTCGATCTGGCTGATTCGGACGAGGGCTCCGGTCTCAGTCGCATACGCTCCCACTTGGAGGGTCCAGCCGCCGGCCGCGGTCGCGGCGGGCGGCACCGGCACCCCCACCGAGGGGGTCGCGCTGGGCTCCGGCGCCGGTAGCTCATACGCCGGCGGACCCCCCAGAGTTCCGAGCAGCTCCGCCGTGGACGGATCTCCGTCCGCCCGTACCGGGCCCGGCGCGACGGCCGGCGCCCGCGCCGGGCCCTCCACGGGCCGAACGGAGTCGGGGTGGACGAACCGCTCGTAGACTCCGGCCGCGAGGACGTCGGCCTGGCTCGCAAAATCCGGCCGCGCGGCCTCCCGGGCGGCCGTGAACTCCGGGTCCGAGGTCCGATCGCGCGGCGGCTCGGGCCGGCGCTCGGGCGCCGAGGCGCAGGCGCCCGCGAGCGCGATCGCCGCCAGGACCGCCGTCCGTCTCATGCCCGCACCCGCCGGTTCCCCTCGCGCCGGGTCACGCCCTCGCGGTCGAGGTACTCGAGCAGCGGGATCAGGTACTTCCGGCTCACGCCCAGGAGCTCCCTGAACGCGCCCACCTCGACCGCTCCCTCGGCTTCGAGCCGCTCCACCACCGCCTCGCGGGCCCGCTCCACGGCCGCCGCGTCGGCGTACCAGTCGCTGGCCAGCTTGACCAGCGCCCCTTCCCGCTCCAGATGGGCCAGGAGCTCCCGCAGCCGCCGGGTCTCCACCCGGAGATCGCTCGCCAGCGCGACGGTCTCCGGCGGCTCGAGCGCCGCCTCCGACAGCCGGGCCTGGAGGCGCGCCACGAGCTCGCGTTCGCCCTCCGGGAGCTGGGCCCGATGGCCGGCGAGCGCGAGCACCGTACCGCGGCGCCGGGCGCGGTCTTCACGCTCCAGCGCCTCGATCGCGGCCTCCACCAGCGCGGGGTCGGCCGGCCGGGCCGCGCGCCGCGCGGCCTCGAGCGGGAGCCCGGGCTGAAGTGGCTCGCGCGCGTGGTGCTCCGCCAGCGCGCGCTCGATCCGCTCCATCGCCCGCACCCGGGCCGAAGCGGCGAACCAGCGCCCGCCGTGGATCTCGATCCCGGCCGGCGGCTCACCCGGCTCCACTCCGGTCTCGATCGCCAGGGCGGCGTGCGGGATCCCGATCCCCCCGGCGGCCTCCAGCGCGAGCACCAGCCGCGCCTCCTCCGGGGCGTCCGCCATCTCGGCCAGCCGGCGGCCGCGCTCCGCCCGCGCGGCACCGCGCTCCCGTGGCGGGTCCAGCGCCAGGATCGTGCCGCCGCCGATCGTCGTGACCGGACTGTACGCCCGGAGCACCAGCCGGTCTCCCGCCGCCGGCACGATCGGCGCCTCCAGCGTCAGCCGCGCGTCGGCCTCCTCGCCCGGCTCGAGCGTGTTCCGGTCGTACCACCACACCCGCGCCATCACCTCACGGGTGGCGTGGTGGACCCGCACCCTGGCCCCGCGCGGAAGCGGCCGCGGCGCCGAGCTCGCCAGGGCGCAGCGGGCGTCCACCCGCTTCACCATCCGCCACGGGCGGGACGGGTCGGCCAGGACCGCCCCGCGCCCCGCGCTCGCCGTGTCGGCCCCGGCCAGGCCGAGCGCCGCGCGCTGACCGGCGCCCGCCCGCTCCACTGCCGCGCCGTGCACCTGAATCGAGCGGACGCGCGTCTCCACCGGGCGCACCGGACGGCGGGCCTCCGCCGGGAACAGCGCCACCACCCCGCCCGTCTCGACCTCGCCGCTCCACACCGTGCCGGTCGCCACCGTGCCCACCCCGGCCACGCCGAACGCGCGGTCGACCGGCAGCCGGAACGGGAGGTGCGCGCGCCGCGCCGGCTCGGCCCCGGCCACGGCCTCGCCGAGGGCCGCGCGCACGCGCTCCACCCCCTCCCCCGTCCGCGCCGAGCAGACCACGATCGGGGCGCCGGCCAGGACCGTTCCGGCCAGCTCCTCGCGCACGCTCTCGGCCACCAGCTCCGCCCATTCAGGCTCCACCAGGTCGGCCTTGGTGACGGCCACCACACCGCGCTCCACGCCCAGCGCCGTGAGCACCAGCAGGTGCTCGCGGCTCTGCGGCATCATCCCCTCGTCGGCCGCCACCACCAGGAGCACCGCGTCGATCCCGGTCGCGCCGGCCACCATGTTCTTGATGAACCCCTCGTGGCCGGGCACGTCCACCACGCTGGCCGGCGGCGCGCCCTCCCCGAGCTCGAGCGGGGCGAACCCCAGGTCGATGGAGATGCCGCGCTCGCGCTCGGCCGGCAGGCGGTCGGTCCAGACGCCGGTCAGCGCCCGCACGAGCTCGGTCTTCCCGTGGTCGATGTGCCCGGCCGTGCCCACCACGCGGCCCCGCGTCATCTCCGCCTCCGCGCCGGGGCCAGGTCCATGTGCCAGGCCACGAACCGTCCCACGTGCTCCTGCACCGCCGCCTCCTCCGGGCGCGGCGGTCCCAGGCCCGCGATCAGCTCCCACTCGGGATGGTGGTAGAGGGCCAGCAGCGCGTACTCGCGGGGACCGAACCGCGCCCCCGGCCGGCCGGCGGCGCAGTCCGCGCAGACGAGCCCGCCTTCCTCCACGGCGAGGGCCATCCCGCGGGGATCCGGAAGCTCGCGGTCGCACGCCGCGCACGACTCCAGCCGGGGGGCCAGGCCGAGCCACGACGCGGCGGCCGAGCGGTGCCAGGTCTCCCACCGCCGGACCTCCCCCGGGGGGACCACTCCCAGGCGTCGGAGCGCGGCGGCCGCGAGGTCGAAGACCGGCTCCGCGGGCGCGCGCTCGGGCAGCGCCGCGCGCAGGAACCGGAACCACGCGCCCGCCGCTTCCATCCGCTCCAGCGAGCGCAGCACTTCCGGGTGCTCCTCCAGCATGTCTGCCTGCGACAGGGTCTGGATCTCGCGGCCCGGCTTGTCGTAGAAGGTCACCTGGAGCCGCCGGAAGGGGTCCAGCCGCGCCCCGAAACGGCTTCTCGGCCCGCGCACCCCTTTGGCGATGACGGGCACGACGCCGCGCTCCCGGGTCAGCAGCCGGCAGATCAGGCTCGTCTCGCCGTAGCGCACCGTCTGGATCACGAACGCGTCGTCGCGGACGATCGCCACGGTCTCACATCACCTGCACGAGGAAATGGGACGCGGCCCAAAGGATCACGACGAACGAGACGATGTCGGTCAGGGTGAACAGAAACACCGACGAGCTGACGGCCGGGTCCAGTCCCGCCCGGTCGAGCAGGATCGGGATGGCCGCGCCCCACAGCACGGCCACCGTCACCGCCAGCCACATCGACCCGCCCACGACCAGCCCGACCCGGACGTCGCCCCGCCAGAGAGCCGCTCCGATCCCCACCAGCACCGCGATCACCAGTCCGATCACGACCCCCGCCGTCAGCTCGCGGAGCACCGAGCGGAGCGGCTTGACCGCCGAGCCCGAGAGGGCCAGCCGGCGGACCGCCACGGTCATCGCCTGGACGGCGGAGTTCCCTGCCATCGCCGCCACCAGCGGCATGAACACGGCGATGAACGCGATCCGGGCGATGGTCTCCTCGAACTGGGCCACGATGGCCGCCCCCAGCGACGCGGTGGCCAGCGTGATCAGGAGCCACGGCGTACGCGAGCGGATGATCTCGGCCGGGGAGGCGTAGCGCTCCTCCTCCTCGTCCACGCCGGAGAGTCGGAAGATGTCCTCCGTAGCCTCCGCCTCGATGATGTCGATCACGTCGTCGACGGTGATCCGGCCGAGCAGCCGTCCGAACTCGTCCACGACCGGGATGGAGACCAGGTTGTACTTGGCGATCAGCCGCGCCACATCCTCCTGGTCCATATTCGGGCGAACCGTGACCAGGTCCGTGCGCATCACGTCCCGCACCAGGGTCGAACCGTCGGCCAGGATCAGATCCTGGAGCGAGATCGCGCCGGCGAGTCGCCCTTCGTCCTCGACCACCCAGACGGTGTGGAAGTCAGCCACCTCGCGGCCGCGCTCGCGGACCCGCACGATCGCCTCATCGGCCGTGATGTCGGCCGGCACGGTGACCATCTCCGTGGTCATGACGCCACCCGCCGACTCCTCGTCGTAGCGCATCAGGGCGGCGATCTCGCGCGAGCCCTCGGGCTCGATCCGGGAGAGGATCTCCCGCGCTTCCTCGCTCGTCAGCTCGCCGAGGATGTCGGCGGCGTCGTCGACCTCGAGGTTCTCGAACAGCTCCCGCAGGGAGTGCGCCTCGACGGCCTCGAGGAGCTCGGGCCACGTGTCCTGATCCACCTCGGACAGCGTCTCGGCCCGCATCCCGGGGGGGATCCGCCGGAACAGCTCGACCCGTTCTCCATCCTCCAGGAGGTCGATGATCTCGGCCAAGTCCGCCGGATGGAGCTCGGCGATCTCGGCATCCAGGGCGGCGTGGTCGTCGCCGGCCTCGATGGCCCGGCGGATCCGCTCGATCCGCTCGCGGGTCTCCTCGGTCGGGTCTCGCATCGTGGCCTCAGTCGGTGGAGCGGGCCGGAGGGGGCGGCGCGCCGCGCCGGAACCGGACGCGGCGGACGCGCTGGGGGGTCGCGTCGAGCACCTCGATCCACCATCCGTCGATCGCGATCGTCTCGCCCGGCCGCGGAACGCGGCCGAACCGGCCGACGACGAGGTCGGCCACCGTGCCGGCCGTCCCGGAGGCCGCGATGTCGCGCGCGTCGTCAATGTCGGCCAACCCCGTGTGGCCGTCAACGACGAACGCCTCCTGATCGGAAGGCTCGTCGAGCGCCTCCGCCCGAGCGTCGTGTTCGTCCCGGATCTCCCCCACCAGCTCCTCCACCAGGTCCTCCATGGTCACCATCCCGACCACCCGCCCGGACTCCGTCACGACCGCCAGGTGCCGCCGCTGGCGCTTCATCTCGACCAGCGCGTCATCGCACGGCGTCTCGGGGTCGAAGCGCACGACCGCGCGCGGCACCGGCCGGGCGTCCGGATCCAGCTTGAACAGGTCAAAGACGTGGACCATGCCCCGTACGTCGCCCCCGTCCGCGTCCCGGATCGGGATCCGCGAGTACCCCGTCCGGCGGATGAGGGCGGTGATCGCCCCGGCGGTCGCGTCGGGCGGCGCGCTCACGATCCGCTCCGCCGGCATCATGACGGCGCCGACCGGCGTCCGCCCGAACTCGAACACGCCGGCGATGATCTCCCGTTCCGCCGGCTCCACCACCCCCACGCGCTCGCTCTCCTGCAGCAGCGCCTCGAGGTGGCGCCGGGCCTCGGTTGGATCCGCCGCCGAACGGCGCGACCCCAGGAGACCCCGGCTCACCATGTGGGCGGCGGCGGTGAGCGGCCGGAAGAGCCAGCCCACGCGCTGGACGGCGGCGGCCACGAAGGGGAAGAGCTGGTGGGCCCGCGCCCGGGCCAGCGCCCGCGGGAGCGTCTCCCCCAGGAGGTAGAGCGGGGGGACCAGGACGAGGCAGGTCCAGGCCGCTCCGCGGAGCGCCCCGGCCGCGTCCACCGGGCCCGTGCCCGAGACGGCGCGGGCCACCAGCGCGGCCGCGAGCGTCAGGGTGAACGTCTGACCCACCAGGATCGGGGCCAGGAGCCGGAGCGGTCCGTCCACCGCCTCCTCGTCCGCCCACTCCGTGCCCCGGATCTTCTCGCGGACCCAGCGCCGGAGCCGCAGGCGCCCGACCGACACGATCGCGAGCTCCGCCAGCGCCAGAGTGGCCACCGCTACCACCGCCCCCGCCACCGCCGCCCAGATCACGGCGCCTCCTCCTCCTGCGCCGGGGACGATCGCGCGGCGCGAACCCGAACCACCCGGCGGTCCTCGACCGCCTCCACGACGAAGCGCCAGCCGGCCAGCTCCACCGCCTCCTCCGCCCGCGGCACGCGGCCCATCTCGCGGGCCACGATCCCGCCGATCGTCTCGACCCCTACGACTCCGATGTCGCAGCCGGTCAGCTCATTGAAGTCATCGGCGTCGAGCCGGCCGTCCAGCCGCAGCGATCCGTCGGGGAGTCGCACCGCCAGCGGCGTCTCGCGGTCGTACTCGTCCTGGATCTCCCCCACGAGCTCCTCGAGGATGTCCTCGAGGGTGACCAGCCCCGCCGTCCCCCCGTACTCGTCGGCCACGATCGCCAGATGGAGCCGCTCGCGCTGAAACTGGCGCAGGAGGTCGTCGATCGGCCGGCCCTCCGGGACGAAGACCACCGATCGCGCCAGGTCGGCGAGCCCGACGGGTGGGGCGACCTGACCGTGAACCACCGCCAGGAGGTCCTTCGCGTAGACGACGCCGACCACGGTGTCGAGGGTCTCCCGATAGAGCGGCACCCGCGAGAATTCCGCCTCCCGCACGGATCGGACGACTCGTTCCCACGGCGTCGACTCCTCGATCGCGAAGACGTCCGGCCGCGGCGTCATGACCTCCCGCGCGGTCGTCTCTCCGAACGAGAAGATCGACGTGATCATCTCCCGCTCCCCGGTCTCCAGGCCGGCTCGGGCGGTGGTCTCGGCCAGCGCGGTGCGGACGTCTTCGCTGGAGATCGGTGCGGCCGCCGGTCCGGGGCCCACCGAGCGCTCCACCGCCCGTGTGACGGCTCCGGCGGCGGCCGTCACGGGCGCCGCCAGGATGAGCCAGACCCGCAGCACGGGCGCCGCCCGCCGCGCCCACGGGCCGGCCCGCTCGGTCGCCAGCGCCTTCGGCACGAGCTCGCCCGCCACCACGAGCCCGAGCGCCGCGACCACGACCGCGGCCGCCCACATTGCCCATCCCGGCCGCGGCCCGGTCCACGCCCGGGCGGCCTCCCACGCCAGCGCCGCCGTCCAGACGACCGCCAGGAGGTGGCCCAGCGCGAGGGCGTGCTGGAGCCGCTCGGGCCTCGCCAGCAGGCGCGCGGGTCCCGACGGCGCCGTCTCCGGCGGCTCGGACGGCGGGCCGGCGAGGGACAGGAACGCGGCTTCGCAGGCGGAGAAGAAGGCGGCCGCGGCGACTCCAGCGAGGGCCGCGGCCGCGAGGGTCAGGGCGATGGTCACGGGTCCTGGGGAAGCACGCGCTCCACCCAGGCTTCCTGGCGATCGATCATCCGCCGCTCGCCGGACGCGGTGTCGTGCTCGTGGCCCGCCAGGTGGAGGGTGCCGTGGACGAACAGCCGCCACACCTCGCGCGCCAGGGTCTCGCCGCGCTCGGCGGCCTGCTCGGCGGCTCGCTCGAGCGAGACGTACACGTCGCCCAGGGCGCCGCCCGTCGTGACGGGGTCGTAGGGAAACGCCAGCACGTCGGTGGGCCCGGGCTTGCCGCGGAAGCGCTCGTTCAGCTCCGTCATCTCGGCGTCGTCCGTGAGCACGCAGTGCACCTCACCCGCATCGATCCCTCCCGCCTCGCGGAGAACCCGCTCCAGCGCGCCCGACGGGAAAGGATCCAGCTCAGGTGGGGGCGCGACCGACGCGTGGAATCGGATCCGCGGCGCCATCCTCCTCCGCCGGCTGGGAGGTCGAGGTGGGATACTCGATCCGGTGGTGATGGATGCCGGAGAGGACGGCCACGAAGTGCTCCTCCATGACCGCCAGGTCACGGAAGGTGAGGGCCGCCTGCTCCAGCTGTCGCTCCTCGAGCTTCATCTGGACGATCCGGCGGACGACCTCGCGGAACCGGTCCGGCGACGGGTCGCGGACGAGCCGGCTGGCCGCCTCCACCGAGTCCGCCAGCATCACCATCGCCGTCTCCTTGGTCCGCGGCACGGGGCCCGGATAGTGGAATTCGTCGGGCGACCCGATGTCGCGTCCCTGTTCCGCCGCCTTGTGCCAGAAGTACGTGAGGGGGGTCGTGCCGTGGTGCTCCCGGATGAAGTCCACCACCACGTCGGGCAGGCCCGCCGCGGAGGCCATGTCCACGCCGTCGGTCACGTGCCGGATCACGATCCGCGCGCTCGCCCGCGGGGGCAGCGCGTCGTGGGGGTTCACCCCCTGGCGCTGATTCTCGACGAAGTACTCGGGGCATTCCATCTTGCCGATGTCATGGTAGTAGGCGCCGACCCGGGCCAGCAGCGAGTTGGCGCCGATCCCATCGGCGGCGGACTCCGCCAGGTTCCCCACAATGATCGAGTGGTGGTACGTGCCGGGGGCTTCCAGCTGGAGCCGCTTCAGGAGCGGCCGGTTCAGGTCCGCCAGCTCGAGCAGGGTCAGGTCGGTGGTGCGGCCCGAGGCCCATTCGAGGATCGGCAGGAGGCCCATGGCGAAGAAGACCGCCAGGGCGGCCGAGAGCGCCCCCCACGAGAGCCCCTGCGCCGCGTCGCCCCAACCCCAGAGCCGCATGAGCGCCAGCGCGCCGATGGCGACGGAATGACCGGCCACGACGAACAGCAGCGACTCGTAAAAGTGCGTCCGACGGCGGATGCGCCGGACGCTCCAGGCCCCCGCGAGGCCGCCCAGGACGCCCGTCCACAGGAGCGGGAATCCGAGCTCCCCCTGCGAGCCGAGGTAGACCGCCAGGAACAGCGTGGTCACGGCCGACAGCCGCGTGTCCCACAGCACCGCCACCAGCACCGACGCCAGCGCGACCGGCACCGCGTAGGACGGCACCGCCTCGACCCGGTCGGCGAACGACGCCAGCACGACCAGGAGGGCCCAGATCGCTCCCATGACCCCCACCGACCGCAGACTGTCGAACACGTCGCGGCGGTAGGAGAAGAGGTAGAACCCGAACAGGAACAGCAGCGCCGCCGCCAGCGCGAACCGGCCCATCCCCGCGCGCAGGTCCTCGGGTGTGGGCCCGCTCCGCCGGTCTTCGATCTCGCCCTGGAGCGCCCGCACCTTGGCCTCCTGCTCGGGGGTGACCCGCGTGCGGGCCGCCACGATCAGCTCCCCCGACAGGACCTCGCCGGCGATCGGCGACACCGCGGCCCGCGCCTCGCTCCGGCGCAGCGCGGTCAGGGAGGGCTGGGGCCGCAGGTTGGGCGGCATGACGGCCGGCAGAAGCTGCAGGGCCAGCGTCTCCAGCTCGTCGTCCAGCGTGCGCCCCTGTGCCGAGAGGCCGGGCACGTCCGCGCCGGGGCTGAGCGCGAAAAGCGCCGAGCGAGGCACGAACTCCTCCTCCCGGTCCGGGCCCTGCAGCGCGATCTGGGCGCTCGCGATGCCCGCCAGCTCCGCCGCCGGCAGGAACCATGTCTCGCGGTAGACCCCCGGCAGCGCCCGTGCGGCGAACTCCCGCAGGCGCTCGCGGACGGCGGGGTCCTGAAGCCGCCGCAGCTCGGCGGGACGGAGTCCCGGATCGCGGCCCCCCACCCGGTCCAGCGGCTCGACCGGCTCCTCCCCCTCCGATACCGCCTCCGCCCGCGCCAGGTAGGCGTCGAGCCGGGCCAGCGCGGAGTCCGCGGCAGCGGGCACGGCGACATACACCGGCGGCACGGTGAGGGCGGCCTGCTCCTGCCGCCGCGCCAGCTCCTGCTCTTCGCGCGGCACGGCGAAGTCGAAAGGCGCGATCACGTCCTCGGTCGCCACCGTACCCGCGCGGACCGGCGGCACGTCGTGCCCGCCGCGCGGGGGGAAGAGGACCAGCGTCAGGAGCGCCACCGCCCCCACCACGGCGACCCGCCATGCCAGGTCGACCGGCGCGGTCGGGTCGCCGGACGGCTCCAGCCGCGCCAGCCGCTCCCTCAGTCCGCGGGCCCGTCCCGAGCTCACGCGTCCGCCCCGGCCGGGCCGCCGGGCCGCTGCGCCGCCTCGTCGGACGCCTCGTAGGCCTCGAGGATCCGGCGCACCAGCGCGTGGCGGATCACGTCCCGGCCGTCCAGGTAGACGAACTCGATCCCGTCGATTCCCTTCAGGATGCGCTCGACCTGCAGGAGTCCCGACTCCTGCCGGGCCGGCAGGTCGATCTGCGTCTTGTCCCCCGTGATCACGGCGCGGGAGTTCAATCCCAGGCGGGTGAGGAACATCTTCATCTGGCTGGTGGTGGCGTTCTGGGCCTCGTCGAGGATGACGAAGGCATCCGCCAGGGTGCGGCCGCGCATGTAGGCCAGCGGCGCGATCTCGATCACGCGCGATTCGAGGAACCGGCGCACCTTCTCCTGGGGGAGCATGTCCTCGAGCGCGTCGTAGAGCGGCCGCAGGTAGGGATCCACCTTCTCCTGCAGGTCCCCCGGCAGGAAGCCGAGGGTCTCCCCCGCCTCCACCGCGGGCCGGGCCAGCACGATCCGCCGCACCTCCTTCTTGTGGAGGGCGTCGATCGCCATGGCCACGGCGAGGTAGGTCTTACCGGTCCCGGCCGGGCCGATCGAGACGACGATGTCGTTGGCGGCGATGGCCCGGAGATAGGCTTCCTGCCCGCCGGTCTTGGGCTTGATGATCTTCTGGGTGCCGCGCACGACCACCTTGCCGGCCTCGAGACGGGCCAGCGAGTCGTCGCCGCTCCCCAGCTCGTCGTAGAACCGGGCCACGTCGTCGGCGTCGAAGCCGGACCCCGTCTGGACCAGCTCCATCAGGTGCTCGATGAGCACTACCGCCCGTCCCACGGCGGCCGATTCACCCTGGACTTTGAGGTCACCTCCGCGCACGAACAATCGGGTCCCGCTCAGCGCCTCGACACGCTTGAGGTTCCGGTCGTTGGTGCCGAACAGCGTGAGCTGGTCGACGCCGCCGATGGGGATGGATCGAGTGAGGGTAGACGCTTCGGTGGGAATCATCGACTCGGTCACAGAGTCTACGCGGGGGGGACGGGGCGTCAAGCCGGATCGACGGGGGACGTCACCCGGATATGGAGCTCGGCCAGATCGGCCTCGTCCACTCGTGAGGGGGCCCCCTCGAGGAGCGCGCTGGCGCTCGTCGTCTTGGGGAACGCGATCACCTCGCGCAGGCTCGTGCCGCCGGCGAAGAGCATGGCCGTGCGGTCGAGCCCGGCGGCGAAGCCCCCGTGGGGCGGCGCGCCGTACTCGAACGCCTCGAGCAGGAAGCCGAACTTCTGCCGAGCCTCGTCGGCGTCGATGCCGAGCAGCTCGAACACCCGTTCCTGCACGGCGCGCTGGTGGATCCGGATCGAGCCGCCGCCCAGCTCGTAGCCGTTGAGGACCAGGTCGTAGGCCTCGGCCCGGATCGACAGCGGGTCTTCCGCGGCCAGGGCCTCCAGGCCGCCGACCGGCGCGGTGAACGGGTGGTGGCTCGGCGTGATGCCGCCTCCGGAGTCCTCCTCGAAGAGTGGGAAGTCGAGCACCCAGAGCGGGCGCCAGGTCCCCTCCTCGATCCAGCCCCGCTCCCGCGCCAGGTGGACCCGCAGCGCGCCGGCCGCCCGCCGGGCCCGGTCGGTGCGGTCGGCGACCGCGAGGATCAGGTCGCCGGGCCCGGCCCCGGCGGCCTCCCCCGCCCGCGTCCAGCGCTCCGGCTCCACGAACTTGTCGATCGAGGAGACCCACCCGTCCTCCGCGCGGCGCGCCCAGACGAGACCCTGGGCCCCGCCGGCCCGCGCGGCGTCGGTCCAGCGGTCGATCACGCTCCTCGAGGCTCCCGCGCCGCCGGGCACCCGCAACCCGACCACGCTGCCCCCGGCGGCGACGATCGAGTCGAACACCCGGAAGCCGGTCTCGCGGAAGTTCTCCGTCAGGTCGACCAGCTCGTGGGGGATCCGGAGGTCCGGCTTGTCGCTGCCGAACCGCCGCATCGTCTCCTCCCACGAAAGCCGGGGGATCTCCCCGACCTCGACGTCCAGCACGGCGCGGAAGAGATGCCGGTAGAGTCCGCTCATCGTCTCGATCACGTCGTCCCGCTCGACGAAGGCCATCTCCACGTCGATCTGGGTGAACTCGGGCTGGCGGTCGGCGCGCAGGTCCTCGTCCCGGAAGCAGCGCGCGATCTGGAAGTAGCGGTCGAAGCCGGCGACCATCAGGAGCTGCTTGTAGATCTGCGGAGACTGCGGGAGCGCGTAGAACCGTCCGGGATGCACGCGGGAGGGCACCAGGTAGTCCCGCGCCCCCTCGGGGGTCCGGCGGGTCAGCATGGGGGTCTCGATCTCCCAGAATCCGCGGCCGTCGAGCCACGCGCGCGTCTCCATCGTCAGCCGGTGGCGCACGCCGAAGGCGGCCGCCACGCCCGGGCGCCGGAGCTCGAGGTAGCGGTGCCGGAGCCGCAGCTCCTCGGACACCTCGCCCCCCTCCTTGTCCACGTCGACCGGGAAGGGCGGGGTCGCCGCCTCGGCCAGGAGACGGCAGTCGGTCAGCCGCACTTCGACCTCGCCGGAGTCGAGCTCGGGGTTCACGCTGTCGGCGGGCCGGGCGGTCACCTCGCCCTGCACCCGCACCACGTGCTCGGCGCGGAGGCCCTCGACCACCCCGTAGGCCGCCTCCGGCAGCCGGTCGGGGTCGGCCACACACTGGACGATCCCCCACCGGTCGCGCAGGTCGATGAACACCAGGCCCCCGTGGTCCCGCCGCCGGTGGACCCAGCCGCAGAGCGCCACGTCGCGCCCCGCGTCGGCCGCGCGCAGGGTCCCCGCTCCGCCGGTCCTCATTGCGGTCGCCAGACGATCCTCCGACCGGTCGGTCATCCCCCCTCCGTCCGATTCGTGCGCCTTCGCGCCAGCCACCAGCCGGCCGCTCCGATCACCGCCCCCACCAGGTCCGCCACCCAGTCCGCCAGCGAGGGCGTGCGCGGGAAGAACGATTGGATCCACTCGACGACGGCCCCGTAGGAGATCCCCAGCGCGGCGCCGCGGACCGCCGCGACTCCCGACCCCGCCCCGGTCGCCGACCAGGCCGCCGCGCCGAGGACGGCCAGCAGTCCATAGAACGCCGCGTGCACCCACTTGTCGATCCCGAGGGGAACGCGGATCCAGCCGGCTCCCTCGATCGGCAGCGCCGACAGCACGACGATCGCCAGCATCCATGCGAGGACCGCGGCCCAGGCGACCTTCGCGCCCCGGACCGCGGAGGAAGGCGAGTATATCCCCCCCGACTCCCTCAATACAACCGCTCGGCACGGGTCCGCAGCACCTGCCGGCTGGGGATCTCGACCGGGGGGCCGGAGGCATCCGACAGGCGGAGGGTCGAGTCCAGCGACTGCTCCTGCTCGTGGAGCGCGAACAGTCGCTCGGCGGGATCGTAGAGGTAATGGCCCGCCAGCTCGCCGGCCCCGCGGAGGGTCACGCGGGAGCCCTCGATCGTTCCCGCGCCGTCCACTTCGATCCGGCCCCGGTACTCGACCGGGACCATCGGCCGACCGGCCCACGATACGGTGTCGCGGACGGTGAACGTCACGATCGTCCGCACCTCGGCCGTCACCCCCTGCAGAATCTCGGTCACCGAAAGGGTGTCGGTCCACGAGGCGCCCTGGGTCGCGCGGCCCCCCGGCAGATGCGGCAGGAACGCCGCCGCGGCCCGCTCCACGTACTGGGCCCCGATGCCGGCCGTCACGACTCCGCTCGCGAGCGCGTCCAGCACCTGTCCCCGGGGCGTGGTGGCCAGCGTCACGACGGTCCCGCGCAAGGCCTCCGCCCGGGGAGTGGGGAAGGCCCCCTCGATGCGGAGCGCCAGCTCGTCGTAGCCGAGCCGCCACAGCATGCGGGCGCCCCCGTCCAGGAGGGTCAGCCGAACGACCCCGCTGGACTCGAGCGCGTAGTGGTTCTCCCGCTCCAGCACGGTCTGCGAGACGGTCAGGAGGTTGCGGGTCTGGTAGAGGGCCGAGGCGCCGGGCTCCGGCGCGTAGATCAGTCCCTGGCCGTCGGCGGGGGCGGCGGCCCACGTCAGGGCCGCCGCCACACCCGCGGTCAGCAGTCCGTGCCGCAGCAGTCGAGCACACGGCGCGCGTAGCCCGTCGTGGGGACCCACCCCCGGGCCAGCGCCGCGGCGTCGATCCGGCCGTAGGCCCGCGCCACGGACGGCTTGATCTGCATCAGCCCGATCTCGCCCTGCCGACCGACCGCACCAGGGTCGAAGCCGCTCTCGGCCTCCACCACCGCGAAGACTATCCCCGGGGGGAGGCCCTGTCGGAGCACCTCGGCGTGGATCAGCGCCGCCAGGCGCGGGGGCGCGCCGAAGCGCGTGGCGTAGGCCTCCACCGTGGAGTCCGGGACGGCCGCGAATTCCCGGTGAGCGGCTCCCCGCGCGTCCGTCTTTCCCACCAGCGGGGGCCCGGCGAGCAGCGCGATCGCCGCTCCTATCCGGCACAGCGTCTTCATATCCATGATCTCGCTCTTCCCGTCTATCGTTCATCGCCATCCGGCTACCTATGCAAAAAGAGACCGGGTCGCACCGGTCTCGCCCGTAAATGTTCACATCGCCGATCGAGTGACTGTCGTACCCCGTACAACCAGCGGTGTTCGCCTTGACATGCTTTCTCGGGCCCGGGTAGATTCACACCGGTTTCGCGACCCTCAAGGGGGCGCGCCGAGCGGGAATAGCTCAGTTGGTAGAGCGCAACCTTGCCAAGGTTGAAGTCGCGGGTTCGAGTCCCGTTTCCCGCTCCATCTCTTCGACGCGAGGCCCTTCCGGACCGGGAGGGCTTTCGCGTTCCGGGCACGCCGGGGCGGCGTAGCCAAGTGGTAAGGCAGGGGTCTGCAAAACCCCCATTCGGCGGTTCGAATCCGCCCGCCGCCTCCATTCCCTCCCGCCCCCTCAATCCACGAACAGGTCGTCCGCCGGCTCGGTGCCCGGGTCGAGCGCGTAGCCCGACAGGTCGGTGACGCCCGCCTCGGCGAGGACCTCTTCGTCGAGGAAGAACCGTCCCGTCGTCGAACGGCTGTCTCGCGTGAGCAGGTGCCAGGCGGCCTCCGCTACTACATCTGGAGTACGACACTGGGCGGGCCGCACCCGACCCCTCAGCCCTCGCAACGCCGCCGTGGCGATCACCGTCCGCGGCCACAGGGCGTTGACCGCGATCCCGCGCTCGCGCAGCTCCTCGGCCAGGCCCAGCACGCACATGCTCATCCCGTACTTCGAGATCGTGTAGGCCAGGTGGGGCGCGAAGAAGCGCGGCTCCATCCGGAGCGGCGGTGACAGGGTCAGGATGTGGGGGTTGTCGCTCCGCTCGAGCCACGGGATGCATGCACGGGAGCACAGGAAGGCGGCCCTCGCGTTCACCGCCTGCATGAGGTCGTAGCGCTTCATCGGAGTGTCCAGCGTGCCGGCCAGGTGGATGGCCCCCGCGTTCACCACCAGGGCGTCGATCCCGCCGAACGCCTCCACCGCGCTCGCCACGGCCGCGTCCACCTGCTCCTCGCTGCGCACGTCCACCCGGACGGGCAGGGCCCGCCCGCCCGCGGCCTCGACCTCCGCCGCAACGGTGTGGATGGTGCCGGGGAGCTCCGGATGGGGCTCGTCGGACTTGGCCGCCACGACCACCGCCGCTCCGTCGGCCGCGGCCCGGAGCGCGATCGCCCGCCCGATGCCCCGGCTGCCCCCCGTCACGAACACAGTCCTGCCCGCCAGGTCGCCCACGATGGGAACCTAGAGAGCGCCCCCGCGGGGCCGCAACCGGGTCCCTCCGGTTCCGCGATTTGCGAAGTCCGGGGGTACGGCCGGGTCTCCTCTCCACCAGGCGACGGTATCCGGCCGTCCCGATCGCTCCCTTCCCTTCCAACCGTTACGGAAGCGCGCTTTCGTCCGAGTGGAAGCGGGATGCCATTCACGGCATTCCACTTCTACCAATGAGCATCCTCCTTCCTCGATCGTGGAACTCCAGCCGGAAAACCGGCCTGCCGACTCCCCTCCGGATCTCCCCCACGCCTCACACGCGGTACGGGGGGTGCGCTGAGGGAGGGCGCCGCGGAATCGCAACTCGAACCGCAACGCCCAACGGATGGCAGGCCAAGAATGATCCCGACGAAACCCGCCTCAAGACCGCCTCGCATCGCGAGCCCGACTACCTTGATCCGCATGCTCACTCCGCTTCTCATTGCCTGCGCGTTCGCCGCGTGCGGCGGCGGGAGCCCGACCGGCACCGCCACCGCTTCTCCGCGCATCGCGTCCGTCATCGTCGTCCCGGGCGTAGCCTCACTCGGGCCGACCCAGTCGCTCCAGTTCACCGCCGACGTCCGCGACGCGGACGGCCGTCCCGTCTCGGCCCCGATCACGTGGCAGGCGACCGGCGGCAACATCAACGGCACCGGCCTCTACGTCGCCGGCTCGCAGGACGGCGAGTACGAGGTGCGCGCCATGTCGATCGGCCAGGTCATCGGCCTGGCCAAGATCCGCATCGACTCGCTGCTATCGCGCAACCCCGGCAATCCCGACGCGCCCGGTGGCGGGGACGGCGGCCAGGGCGCCCAGGCCGCGACCCTCACGATTTCGCCCACGTCGGTCACCCTCGAGACGGGTGCCTCGACTCAGTTCTCCGTCGACCTTCGCGACTCCGAGGGCCGCGCTCTGTCCGATCCAGTGACCTGGACCGCCACCGGCGGCAGCGTCACGTCGACCGGGTTCTTCGCCGCCGGCACGACGCCCGGAAGCTTCCAGGTGACCGCCAGCGCGGCCGGGCTCACGGCCACCGCCAGCGCCACCGTGCAGGCCCGACCGGGCGACGTCTACCTGGTGGTCGGCAACGGGAGCGCCCTGAACGGCTCCGAGCGCGTCATCCGCGACCGCCTGGCCACTCGTGTCGGCGCCGTCACGGTCCTCGACGACGACGCCCTCACGGCCACCGCGACCAGCGGCTGCCGACTGATCGTGATGAGCAAGACCATCCAGTCCGAGACGGTGGGCAGCAAGCTCAAGGGCGCCTCCTGCGGCGTGGTCTTCTGGGAAGACAATCAGCAGATGCTCTCGATGATGGCCACGGTGCCCAACAACGGCTCGGGCGGCACGAACTGGCAGAGCTCGGGCGAGACCGTGTACGTGCGGACCGACGTGCCGTCGGAGCTTCGCGCCGGCCTCGCCGGCGGCGTCCGGCTCTACAGCGGGTCGGCCGAGATCACTCACTCTCCGTCCGGCGACGCGCTGCCCTCCGGGGCGGTCGTGATCGCCGAGATGTACCAGGGCTCGAGCCGCAAGGCGATCTACGTGTACGAGAAGGGCTCGAGACTCGCCGACGGCACATCCGCCGCCGGCCGGCGCACCTATTTCGGCATCTACGACGACACCTTCGGCCAGCTTTCCTCCGAAGGCCTGCGCCTCTTCGACGCCGCGGTGGACTGGACGTCGGGGAAGATCGCCACCAGCCCGTCGCCGCAGAGCCCCTCGGCGACGCCTCCGCCTGCGCCCGCGCCCCCGCCCACCGATCCCACGCCTTCGGGCGTGGCCGTGCAGCCCGGCGAGAGCATCCAGGCGGCAGTGAACGCCAATCCTTCGGGCACGACCTTCGTGATCAAGGCCGGCGTCCACCGCCGCCAGCGCATCGAGCCCAAGGACAACACGACGTTCGTGGGCGAGTCCGGCGCCGTGCTGGACGGCGAGAACTCCACCGACTTCGCCTTCCTGGGGACCGCCCGTGGCGTGACGATCCGCAACCTCGTGATCGAGCGCTACGTCCCCGGCGTGCAGATGGGGGCGATCAAGGCGGGCGACCACGACGCGTCGCGGAACTCCGACGGCTGGCTCGTCGAGGACAACGAAATCCGATACAACGACGGCGGCGGCGTCCGCATCGGGCACCGGATGGTGCTCCGAGACAACTACATCCATCACAACGAGCAGATCGGCGTGGTCGGCGTGGGCGACGACGTGCTCGTCGAAGGCAACGAGATCTCGTACAACAACTTCAACCGCAAGCACGACTACGGCTGGGAAGCCGGCGGAACGAAGTTCGTGAAGACCCGGAACCTCGTGGTGCGCAACAACCACGTGCACAACAACTGGGGCCCCGGCCTGTGGACCGACATCGACAACATCGACACGCTGTACGAGGGGAACCTGGTCGAGGACAATGCCGACACGGGGATCTTCCACGAGATCAGCTACCGCGCGACCATCCGGAACAACACGGTCCGCCGCAACGGGTACGACCGCGTCGGCGCGTGGGCCTACGGCGCCGGGATTCTGATCGCGCACTCCCCCGACGTCGAGGTCCACGACAACGTGGTCGAGGACAACCAGAACGGCATCATGGGAGTCCAGCAGAACCGCGGCAGCGGGGCCTACGGGGCCCACGAGCTCCGGAACCTCAACGTACACGACAACACAGTGGTCCAGAAGTCCAAGCAGTGGGCCGCGGGAGTCGCCCAGGACGTCGGTGACTCCGGCGTCTTCGGCCGCAACATCGTCTTCTCCGCCAACCGGTACACGCTGGGCTCCACTTCGGGCCGCTGGTTCGAGTGGGAGAACGGTCAGCGGACGACGGACCAGTGGAAGGCGTACGGCCACGACACGGGAGGCTCCTTCAGCTTCTAGATCGACTTCCGACCGTCGCTCCTCCCTGGGGGGCGGCCCCCGCTTCTCCCTGCCTCGTCGGGACTGGGAAAGCGGTGCGGCCGCCCCCCTCTTTTTCGGTCCGCGCCTTCTCCCCGGCTCGGCGCTTGCAGTCCGTAGACTCCATGTGCCCCCAAAGCGTACCTTCTGACGACGTGGGTCTCGTAACGTGAACTCCTGGTCCCGGATCCGAGCCCTGTGGGGACAGCGGCACGACGTGGCGGCCGGGCTGGTCGACGCCAGTCTGGCGTCGCTCGCCACGTTCGTCGTGGGAGTCTACGCGGTACGGGCTCTCGATCCCGCGGTCCTGGGCGCCTACGCGCTGGTCTACCAAGCGATCTTCCTGGTCGGGATCGTCCCCGCCCAACTCGTCTTCCTGCCGGTCGAGATCGCCGTGATCGCGCGCCCGCTGGCGAGCCGGACGAGGTATCTCGCTCGATCGATCCGGGTGGGCCTGCCGATCGCCCTCGCCGCGGGTCTGGCGACCGTGATCTGGATCCCCGTGGCTCCCGCCGGCGTGCCCGACTCGGTGGTCTGGCCGCTCACGGCGAGCGGGATCGCGGCCGCCGCGCTCTCCCCGGTCCAGGACCACGCCCGGCGGATCCTCCACGCCGGCGGCCGCTCGTGGACGGCGGCGATCGTGTCCACCGTGCAGCTCGGGACGGTCGTCGCCGCCCTGGCGGTCTTCTCCGCGCGCGGGGTCGATGCCGCGTGGCTGCCGTTCGGGGCGCTCGCGCTGGCGAACCTGGCCTCGCTCCTGGTCGCCGCGGCGGGCGCCCACCTGCGAACGGAGCGCGATCCGGTCGGTCTCGACCTCCGGTTCGCCCAGCTCGCCCTCGGGGGCCGCTGGCTTCTCGGCGGGGGGCTGCTGAGCCCGGCCAGCGGCTTTGCCGCCGCCGCGGTCGTTTCGCAGCTGGCGGGAGCGGCCGCGCTGGGGTACGCCGAGGCGGCCCGGGTGGTGGCCCAGCCGGTCTGGGTGCTGGCGGTGGGGCTCTCCTCGGTGTTCGGCCCGCGTTCGATGGAGGCGGCCCTCCACAGGCGGCGATGGAAGGCCCTCGGGCTCCGCCGCATCTACATCTTCTCGGTGCTCGTCGTGGGAGCGATCAACGTGGCATGGCTCGGCGCCGCGTGGGCCCTCAACCCGCTCGCCTGGCTGATGCCGGCGGCGTACGTCGTTCCGGGCCTGGTGGCCGCCTCGATCGCGGCCCAGAGCCTCGGGGCTACGATGTTCCCGTATCGCAGCGAGCTGCTCGGCGGCCGGCGCGAGTCGTCGTTCACCCGGGTGGAGGGGATCGGAGCCGTCGCCCGCGTGGCCGCGTCCGTCTCCGCCCTGTCCATCCACGCCTTCGCGATCCCGCTCGGGAACCTGGTGGTCGCGGTCGTCCGCTGGATCGGCTTCCGGAATGCGCTGGAGAGGATGTACCGGACGCCGGCGCCTACCGCGGCGACGCCCGTCGTGGCCGACTAATCCGCGTGGACCGGCCCGTCCGCACCGGGGCTCTCCGGGCGCGTGACGGTCTGACCGCCGTCGACGACCAGCACCTGCCCGGTGACGTGATTCAGCAGCGTGGCCACCGCCAGGAACGCGCGGGCCACGTCCTCCGGCGTGCCGAGCCGTCCGAGCGCCGTTCCCGCCTCCAGCCGCTCGAAGTGCCCGGGCACGTGTCCCCAGATCCGCTCGGTGCGCGGCGTTCGGATCGTCCCCGGAGCGACGACGTTGACCCGGATCCCTCGCCGGCCCAGCGGAACGGCCAGCGCCCGGGCCATCCCGATCAGGCCGGCCTTGGCCGCCGAGTAGGCCGGCATCCCGGCTCCCGTGAGGGCGTTGAACGACGAAGTGAACGTGATCGAGCGGTCCGCCTCCGGGGCCTCTTCCAGCCACGGCAGGGTCCCCCGGAGGAGCGCGAACTGGGTGACGAGGTTGGCGTCCAGGGACTCGCGGAAGCGCTCGAGCGGGAGGGCCCCGGGGTCCTCCTGGGTCCGCGGCTCCTCGGGCAGCGCGCCCCCCGCCACGCCGATCACGTGCAGCAGCCGCCCGACGTGGCGCGCCTCGTCGAGGACGCCCGCCAGCGCGGCCTCGTCGGCCAGGTCGGCGCGAAAGCCGACGTAGCCCTCCCCCAGGGTGGACTCGACGGCGGCGTCGCGGTCGATCCCCACCACGGCGAATCCCGCCTCCAGGAAGGCCCGGGCGGTCGCCGCGCCGATGGCGCCGGCGGCGCCTGTCACGAGGACGACGTCTCTCACGGCAACACCGTGTGGCCCGGCGCGCGCCGGACCGCCTCCAGCCACGCGTCGACGTCGCCGGGCAGTCGCCGGTCCCGCTCGCGGATCACCTGCAGGATCGGACAGCGCTTCTTGGTGACCTGGCCGAACCACAGCCGTCCCAGGGAGGTCTGCGGCTCGGCCAGCGAGCGGACGAGCGACCACGCCTCGACCGCCACCAGGGAGGACCGGCTCCAGTTCCCGGCGACCACCGCGTCGACGGCCCGCTGCACGGCCCCGCGCGCCGGCCCGAACAGCTCCGCGCCCCGCCGGACGCCTTCGGGATCGCTCCGCAGGAGCTCCACCACACGCTTGGCCTCGAGCCCCGCCTCGTCCTTTCGCCCGCCGGGCCGCATCCCGTTGTAGACCAGCTTCAGCACCCCTTCGGCCCCGGGCCGAATGCGGCGGAAGCCGCGCTCGTCCATCTCCGCCAGCTCCAGCAGCTCGGGAACGTCCATCAGGCCGAACCCGCGGAAGGTGGCGAGCATCTTCACGTCGAACTGGACCAGCCACGGCGAGCCCGGCTCGAGCGCCACGAAATGCGGTCCCTGCGGGACGTGCCGGCAGACGATCGCGGGGCCGAGCCCGGACTCGCGGGCCCAGGCGCGCCAGGTGCGGGCGATGGCGGGCCAGTCCTCGGGCGGGGCGAACGAATCGACGTCGCCGTGGCCGGAGAGCGCCGACTCCACGTTCTTCCAGACGGCCCAGCGGGGGAACTCCCGGGTCACCCGCTGGAGGAGGGGGATCCAGAGCGCGGAGCGATCCACGGTCACAGGAGGGACCGGACCTGTGCCAGCCACGACCGCGCCACCTGGCTCCAGGTGAACTCGTCGCGGACCAGGCGTGCGGCCCGATCGCCGATCCCGCGCGCCTCCGGGGCGAGGAGCCGCCGCATGCCGTCCGCCAGGGCGTCGGGATCGGCGGCGGCGAGGACGGCCGCCCCCCGCTCGGCCAGGTAGTGTCCCAGCGGATACGGCGTGACCAGGAGCGGAACCCCCACCGAGGCCGCCTCGGCGGCCGCGTTCCCGAATCCCTCCCAGCGGGACGGGTAGGCGAATCCCGCGGCCCGGGCGAGGAGACCGTACTTCTCGTCCCCGTGCACCGGCTCGCCCACCGTGACCCACGGCTCCAGCTCGAGATCCGCCACCAGGGCGCGGATCCGCGCCTTTCCCCCGGCCCGGGAGTCCGGCCCGTGGAGCCGGACCGGCGGCCGCTCGGCCGGGTCCAGGCGGTGGATCGCCCCCAGCAGGAGGTCGATCCCCTTGTGCTCGGGATCGAACCGTCCGTACCACAGCACGTACCCGCCGCTGCCGCCGTCCCATCTGAACTCGTCGTGGATCTCCACCCCGTTGGGGGCCACGACGATCCCACCCCGGTACCCCAGGGCATCCAGGTGCGGCCGCTCGGACTCGAAGAAGACGTGGATCCCCCGCGCGCCGTGAACCAGGCGCCGCTCCATAACGAGCCACCAGGCGAGCTTGCGCCACCGCTTCCGTCCCACGATGCAGGGGTCGTACGCGCCTCGCGGCTCGAGCAAGTACGGCACGCCCATTCGGCGCGCGACCGCGGCGGCGCGGACGTTGTGGAGCGCCCAGGCGGAGTGCAGCACCAGGACGTCGGCCCCTTCGAGGACCTCCTCGAGGCCCAGCGGTACAGGCCACGGCCGGCCCGCGTGGCGGACGGGGACGAGCCGCACGCCCGCCGGTGTGGCCGGAGGGGACCCGTCGGCATAGGCGATCACGATCTCCGCCCCCTCCCCGGCCAGCTCGAGGGAATGGTGCCAGACCGATCGGGTGATGCCCCCGTCCCCGACGATCGCGCGCGGATAGTACCGGACGATCCGCAGCGGCCGGGTGGACGGCCCCGGACGCGGGTCCGGAGCGGGTCGGGCGCGCGGGATCTCGGGAGAGGCGACGGGCATGGGATTCACTCGAGGTGCAATGTCCGTGCCCGGGCCGGGTCCTGCCAGCCCCCGCTCGGGCCCGCGCGGCCCGAATGTTGCAACCTCTGTCGGTGGGACGCCGGGAAGCCGGACGTCCGACCCCTTTCCCGGGAGGCTCCTTGCGATTCGCAGCCCTGCTCTTCGTCCTGGTCCTCGCCGCTGGCGGCTCCGCCGCGTGCGACGAGTATCCCGCCGTCGTGGACAACGGCAACGGCGAGCCGGACCCCGGTCCGGGGCCGGATCCCGGTCCGGGTCCGGATCCCTCCCCCTCGCTCGGCCACATCCTCATTCTGGTGGGCAACCCCGGCGGGCTCAACGAGTCCGAGCGCATGCTCGAGACCCGGCTCCGCCGGTTCGACCGCGAGATCCGGATCCGCGACGACGACGGGTTCCAGTCCGACCACGCCGGAGGGTGCGACATCGTCGTGGTGAGCAAGACGGTCAGCTCCGACAAGGTGGGTTCGCGCCTCCGACCGGTCTCGTGCCCCGTCCTCTTCTGGGAGGACAACGCCCAGATGCCCCACATGCTGGCCACGATCCACAACGACGGCTCCGGCGGCACGGGCTGGCACGGCACCGAGGACGACGTGTACGTGCGGCCGGACGCCCCGGCTTCCCTGCGCGCCGGCATCTCCGGCGAGCGCGACATCTACACGCGGCGGGACGAGATCACCTACGCCCCCCGCGGCGATCTGGTCGAGGACGCGATCGTGGTCGCCGAGTTCGACGAGGAGGGCGGTCATCCGGTGATCTACGCGCTCGAGCAGGGCGCGCGGCTGTCCGACGGCACGTCGGCGGCGGGCCGGCGGGTCTACTTCGGGCTCTACGACGATACGTTCCGGCTGCTGACTCCCGACGGGCTCGCACTCTTCGACGCGGCAGTGGCCTGGGCGCTCCGCTGAGCCGGAGCCACCGCGTCCGCCGCCACCCCCAGGAAGTACGCCAGCCAGGTCCCGATCCCCAGCAGCTTGAGGCCCTCCTCCGTCAGGTAGTACCACTGCGGTGAAGGGACCGGCTCGACCAGGTCCATCCCGATCGACGCGGCGAAGAGCGCCAGCGCCGCGCCGCACCCCGCCGGGGACTCCGCCAGCAGAGC
>DATLFF010000088.1:0-5334 GCA_035524915.1 Gemmatimonadota bacterium
CGGCGCCCAGCCGCCGACCCCCTCCTGGGGCTCGATGATCTCCGACGGGCGCGACTTCCTCCGCACCGCCCCCTGGATCTCCCTATTCCCCGGCCTCGCCATCGGGTTCGTGGTGCTGGGCTTCAATCTCTTCGGCGACGGGCTCCGGGACGCTATGGACCCCCGTCTCCGCGGCCACGCCCGAGCGCTCCCCCGGCCCGAGTAGCGTCCCGCCGCCGGGGCTTCCACCCCGGGATCAGAGCGCCGCGCGCACGCTCCTTCTCCGCGCCTTCCCGCCCCCCGTCCCGCCGCTTAACGTCCGGCCTCCGCCCCCGTCCAACGGACGAAAGGGGGCGAACCCTTGCGGGAGACGGGATGGACGACACCGATCTGGTGCGCCAGGCCCGGGGCGGAGACAAGGCCGCCTTCGGGATCCTGGTCGAGCGCCACCAGGCGCGAATCCACGCGACGCTGGCCCGAATGACGGGCGACTCCGACCTCGCGATGGACCTCTCCCAGGACGCGTTCGTCCGCGCCTGGGAGCGTCTCGACCGGTTCGAGGAAAGGTCGGCGTTCTCCACCTGGCTGTATCGGATCGCTGTCCGGCTGGCGTACGACTCCCTGAGCCGGCGTCGGCGGACGGTCGACGTGGAGATCGACGCGTCGCTCCCCGACTCCGGCGAACCGGCCGCCGACGAGCGGCTGGTGGCGGAGGCGACGGCGGCCGATCTCCGGCGGCGGATCGAAGCGCTGCCGGACCTCCAGCGCGCGGTCGTGGTGATGCGCGCCTGGGACGGGCTCCCGTACCGGGAGATCGCCGAGATCATGGACACGACCGAAACGAGCGCGCGGGTTTCGTTCCACTACGCGATCCGGCGACTCAGAGAAGGACTGACGGAGGCGACCAGCAGATGAACGAGCAGAGAACGGTGCATCCCGACGAGGAGCGGCTCCTGGCATGGATCGACCAGCCGGCAACGGCGCCGGAGGGCGCGGCGCTCCAGGCCCATCTGGCGGACTGCGCGGAGTGCCGGCGCCGCGCTGAGGGCCTCGAGGCGTTCCTGGCGGCACTCGGCTCCGCCTCCCCGGCCCCCGGCGCGGCCGCGTTCGCCGCCCAGCGCGACCGGATCCTGGCCGCGCTGCCCGATCGGGCGGTGGATCGCGGCGTGGTTGCGGCCCTCCTGGGCTGGCGCGAGTGGTGGGTTCCCTCTCTCGCCGCGGCGGGCCTGGCCGCTCTGCTGGTGGCGGGCCCCGGGTTCCGCGAGACGGTCCCGAACGGCGGGACGCCGGAGGCGGCGCTTCCGGTCCAGGCCGCGGCGCAGGCGGCGGCCGACGAAGTTTTCGAGCTGGTCGGCGCGGTGGAGGCCGTTTCCACGGAAGACACCTCCCCGCTTGCCGGTGAAGCCGTGGCGGAGCCGCTCGCCGCAACGGCCATGGAAACGGTCGAGGAGACCCCCGTGTTCGCCGAGCTGGGAGTGGAGTTCGCCGAACTCTCCGAGGACGAGCAGGCGGCGATCCTGGAGGATCTATCGAACACCACGTTCGGCCTGTAGACGAATCACATCCGAAGGAGAGACGCATGAAGACGAAGATCCTGATCGCGATCGCCGCTCTCGCGCTGATCCCGCCGGCCGGGCACCTGGCCGCGCAGGAGCCCGGAGTGGAGCGCCTCGAGCGGCTCCGCCTCGTGCGAATGCGCGACGCGCTGGAGCTGACCGAGCAGCAGGCCGCCGAGCTGACGGAGCAGATGGAGGAGAACCGCGAGAACATGCGGGAGGCGATGGAGGCCCACCGCGCCGCGATGACGGCCCTGCGCGAGGAGTTGCGCGAGGAGCCCGTGGACCAGAACGCCGTCGACCGCGCGCTCGTCGAGGTGGAGTCCCGGCGCCAAGCCATGGGCCGGCTCCGCGAGGAGCAGCACGAACGCACGATCGCCTCGCTGACCCCCGAGCAGCGAGCCAAGATGCTCCTGTTCAGCCGGGAGTTCGACGGCCACCTGCGGGAGCTCATGGCGCGGCACCGCGCCCCGCGCCCCGAGATGCGCGGCGGTCCCGCTCCGCGCGGGCAGGCGCCGGGGATCCGGCGGCCGGGTCCCGGGCCCGAGCGCCGCGGAGCGCCCATGGACCGCGAGGCCCGGATGGAGCGGATCCGTCGCCAGATCGAAACTCTCCAGCGCCAGCTGGCGGAGCTGGAGGCCGAGCCCGGAAGCTAGTCCCCGCTCCCCCCGACCCACGAGCGCCCCTCGGAGTCTCCTCCGACGGGGCGCTCTTCTTTCCGCGCGGGCGAAGTCGCTACTCGCAGGTGCAGCCGGTTCCCTCCGCGCACCCCCGGCAGCAGTACCGCTGGCCGTCCTTCATGTAGCCCTCGGGATCCGGCCATTCATCGCGCGTCATCCCGCAACTCGGGCACTCCTGGTCTTCGTCCACGACGGCCTCCTTTCGATCCAATTTGTCCCGGCCATCGGGGCCGGAAGCGAGGTCCAGTATCGGCCCGGGGCCGCGACGCGGCGGTTCGATGGGCGACAAGGACGGTCACCCGCTCGGCCGCGCCTCGCGGGTCACTCCTCGGGGGCCGGCCCCCAGTGGCCGGCGAAGGAACGCAGCCGCTCGCGCATTGCCGGATCGATGGGGCGGGGCCGGCCGGTCTTGTCGTCGATCATGACCTGGACGGTCTTGCCGCGCGCGATCAGCCGCTCCGTCTCGTCGTCGTGCATCTCGTAGTCGAGGACGAACGACGAGTTCCCGATCCGCGAGAGCCAGACGTCCACCCGCACCGTCTCCCTCAGCAGGGCGGCGGACACGTAATCGCACTCGGCCCGCGCCACCACGAAGTCGAGCACGTCGTACGACCAGTCGTGGTGCAGCTCCTGCCAGTACAGCGTCCGGGCCACCTCCATGTAGGTGAAGTAGACCGCGTTGTTGACGTGGCCCATCGGGTCCAGGTCGCGGAAGCGGATCGGGATCTTCACGTGGAAGCGGCGGGGGACGGATCGCTTGCTCATGGCGGGGAGCCGAGTCTAGCCCGCGGTCCCCGGGGCGTCCATCCGTCACCGCCCGCCCCGCGCGCGCCGCCCTGCCCGGGCGGTTGACCGGCCTCCGCACCGGGATCTACGTTGGCCTTCGTGTACGGCGGAACCCCTCTCGAACCCTTCGGCCATCTCCTCGAGCGCGAGTTTCCCCGCGCCGCCGGGGGGACCTTCCTGAACACCGCCGCCCAGGGACTCCTGCCGCGCCGGACGCTGGAGGCGATGGCGGAGTTCGAGCGGGGCCGCGCCTGGCCCAACCGGATCGACGACGACCGGCTGGCCGAGATCGAGAGCGCGACCCGGGAGGAGATCGGCGGGCTCCTCTCCGCCCCGGTCGAGCGCGTCGGCCTCGCTCCCAACACCTCCGACGGGCTGAGCATTGCCGCGCTCCACTTGCCGTTCGAGCCCGGCGACCGGGTGCTGGTCGCCCGCGGCGAGTTCCCGGCCAACGTGCACGTCTGGCTCGCACTGGCGGATAGAGGGGTCGAGGTCGAGTTCCTGGAGCCCGCCGGGCCCCACCTGTCGGCGGAGGACTACGCCGAGCGGCTCGACGCCGGGCCGCGGATCCGCGCGGTGGCGGTCTCCCTCGTCCAGTTCTCGACCGGCCACCGCCACCCCGTCGAGGCGATCGCGCGGGCCTGCCGCGAGCGCGGCGTGTTCTGCGTAGTGGACGGGATCCAGGGGATCGGAGCGGTTCCCTTCGCGTGGGACGACGGGCTCTACGACCTCGTCGCCTGCGGCGGCCAGAAATGGCTCTGCGCCCCGTGGGGGAGCGGCTTCTTCCTGGCCGCCGAATGGCTCTGCCGCGAGGCCGAGCCGGTACGGGCGGGATGGCTCCAGACGGTCGGCGCCCGGGCGTCCGGCTACGCCGACCTTTGCGGCTACGACCACCGGTTCCGCGAGGACGCCACACGGTTCGAGGTCGGCACCTACGCGTACACCGCGCTCCTCGGGCTCGCCCGGAGCGTCGGCCTGCTGCGGGAGATCGGCGTGGGGCGGATCCACGCCCACGCACGGACGTTGCTGGCGCCGTTCGAAGAGGCCCTGACCGAACGCGGCGGCGAGGCGCTCGCCTGCGCCGACGATGCCTGCCGGTCGGGGATCCTGTGCTTCCGCCTGGAGGACCCGGCCGCCACCGGGGCGGCGTTCGAGCGCCTCCGATCGGCCGGCGTGGCGTGCGCCCTGCGCGAGGGGGCCGTGCGGCTCGCGGTCCACCTCTACAACGCGCCGGCCGACGTGGCGCGGGCGACCGACGCGGTCCTCGGCCGCGTGCCGGCGCGGGCGGGGGCCCGGTGAGGCCGCGGGCCGCGGCTCTCCTGGTCCTGTTCGCGGCCCCGGCGCCCGCCGCCGGCCAGGCCTGGCTCAAGTGGGACGTGGCCGCCCGCCCGATGGGGATGGGGGGCGCCGCCGCCGCGCTGGACGACGCCGCCAGCGCCGCCTGGTACGACCCGGCCGGGATTTCCACGCTGGTCGGCACGCGCGTCTCCGTCGGCGGCGCGGTGTCGCTCCGCTCGGGCGAGGTGGAGGCGGTCGGCCTGGGGGAGTTCGACCGCGAGACGGAGGCGCTGACCGACGGCTACCTGCACGTGGTCCACCCCCTCACCGCCGACCTGACGGGCGGCCTCTCGGTCGTCTCCCCGTGGGAGATCGCCACCACCTGGAACGATCCCGAGAGCTTCCCCGGACGATTCCAGGCCTTCCACACGCGGCTTCGCTCCCTCGACGTCTCGCCGGTGCTGGCCTGGCGTGTCCGGCCCCACCTGGCCGTGGCCGGCGGTGTCCACGTGGCCTCGGCCCGACTCGAGCTCGGGCGGTTCGAGCAGGATCCGGACCTGAGCGCGCTGGGCGGCCTGGAGCCCATCGCGCTCGCCCGATCGGACCTGGAGGTGGACGGGACCGGCATCGGCTGGGTCGCCGGCGTCCATTGGCGACCGATCCCCTCGATGGCGCTGGCCGCTCACGCCCGCGGCCCGGTCGGACTCGACCTGAGCGGCGTCGTGGACTTCACCGGCACGGCGCCCGCGTCCCTGCGGGACTTCTCGCTGCCGACCGGCGAGGAGACGATCGGGGACCTCCTCGACACCACCTACGTGGACCAGACCGTCCGCACCCGGATCGAGCTTCCCGCCCTGGCCGCGGCCGGCGTGGCCTGGGACCCGTTCGACCGCGTGCGACTGGCGGCCACCCTCCAGTGGGCGGGCTGGGAGGCGGTCGACGACCTCGAGCTGGCGTTCGCCGACACAAGCCTGGCGGACGCCATCCCGCTCGACTACGAGAACGCGTGGTCGCTGCGGCTGGGCGCCGAGGTGCGCCACTCCTCCGCTCTCTTC
>DATLFF010000089.1:0-14881 GCA_035524915.1 Gemmatimonadota bacterium
ACGTCGCGCTCGATGTCGGCGATCCGGAAGTCGGGAACCCCATGCTGGCGGGTGCCGAAGACGTCCCCCTGCCCGCGCATCCGAAGGTCCTCCTCCGCGATCACGAACCCGTCGTGAGTGGCGGCGATCACCCCCACCCTCCGCCGCGACTCGGCGCCGGCGTCTGGCGAGACCATCAGCAGGCAGCTCGCCTCCTTCGCCCCGCGCCCCACGCGGCCGCGCAGCTGGTGGAGTTGGGAGAGGCCGAAGCGCTCGGCGTGCTCGACCACCATGAAGGTGGCGTTGGCGACGTCCACGCCGACCTCGATCACCGTGGTCGCCACCAGCACGTCCACCTCTCCGGCGGAGAAGGCCCGCATGGCGCGGTCCTTCGCGTCGGAGGGGAGCCGGCCGTGGACCAGCGCCACGCGCGCGTCCGGGAAGGCCCGCGTGAGGGCCTCGTAGCCGGAGGTGGCGTCCTTGAGGTCCAGCGTCTCCGACTCCTCGACCAGCGGGTAGACCACGTAGCCCTGCTCACCGGCCGTGATCGCTTTACTAATATATTTGTGGAGCCGGTCCCGCTGCCGCTCCCCCAGGACGCGCGTCCGGACCGGCGTGCGACCGGGGGGCATCTCGTCCAGCCGCGAGACGTCGAGGTCGCCGTAGAAGGTGAGCGCCAGCGAGCGCGGGATCGGGGTCGCCGTCATGACCAGCACGTCCGGCACGGCCTCGCCCGGCGCCGCGCCCGCGCCCTTCCGCGTCAGAGCCAGCCGCTGGGCCACGCCGAAGCGATGCTGCTCGTCCACGATCGCCAGGCCCAGCCGGTGGAACTCCACCCCTTCCTGGATGAGCGCGTGGGTGCCGATCACCAGCCGGACGTCGCCGGCGGCGAGCCCGGCGCGCACGCGCGCGCGAGCCTTCCCCTTCACGCTGCCGGTCAGGAGCGCCGCGCCGACGTCGCCGGAGAGCCCCGCCGAGTCGAGGAGCGCGCCGATCTTCCGGGCGTGCTGCTCGGCCAGGATCTCGGTCGGCGCCATCAGCGCCCCCTGGAAGCCGCTTTCGATCGCGCGCAGGAGCGCCAGGACCGCCACGATCGTCTTGCCGCTTCCCACGTCGCCCTGCAGCAGCCGGCTCATGGGGCGGGTGGAGCGCATGTCCCTGAGGATCTCGGAGAGGACCCCCCTCTGGGCGCGGGTCAGCTCGAACGGGAGGCTCTTCCCGAGCCGCGGGACGAGCTCGCCCTCGGTCCCCATCGCGATCCCCGCCTCCGGGCGCCGCCGGGCCGCGGCCTTCAGCGCGAGCCGGAGCTCCCACCAGAAGAACTCCTCCCACACGAACCGCCGCCGGGCGCGGTCCCGATCGAGCGGCGAGCCGGGCCAGTGGAGGTCGGCGAGCGCGCGGGGGAGCGGCGGCAGGCCGTGCTCCTCGCGGAGCGGCTCGGGCAGCGGGTCGTCCGGCGGCTCCAGCCGGTCGAGGGCGGCGCGGGTCCAGCCGCGCAGGGCCTTCTGGGTCACGTTCTCGGTGAGGGGATACACGGGAAGGATGCCGGGGCCGGCGGCCTCTCCCTCCAGCGGCTCGAACTCTATCGGCGCGATCTGGAGCCGGCCTCCGTAGCGCGACACCGGGCCGATCACGACCACCCGGTCGCCGCGGCGGATCCGATCGGCCACCCACGGCTGGTTGAACCACACCAGCGGGACCGCCCCGGTGCCGTCGTCGAGGAGCGCGCTGACCAGCGTGCGCCGGCGGTCCAGCCGGCGCTGTACGACCGCCTTCACCGTGCCGGCCACACAGGCCGCGTCCCCCGCCGTCAGATCGCCGACGGGTGTCGGCCGGCGGACGTCCAGGTACTCCCGGGGATAGTGAAGCAGGAGGTCGCCGACCGTGGCGATCCCCAGCCGCGCGAGGTCCTCCACGCGCCTGGGTCCCACACCGGCCAGGAAGCGGACCGCCGTGTCGAGGGTCGCCGCCCGGGGGCTCAGCGCAGCAGTCCCTCCGCGAAGGCGCCGGGATCGAACGGCTCCAGGTCGTCCACGCCCTCCCCCAGGCCGACGAACTTGACCGGGATACCCAGCTCCTTCCGCACCGCGACCACCACCCCGCCCCGGGCCGTGCCGTCCAGCTTGCACACCACGATCCCCGTGACCGGCAGCGCCGCGGCGAACGTTCGCGCCTGGACCAGGGCGTTCTGACCGGTGGTCGCGTCGAGGCACAGGAGCGTCTCGTGCGGCGCGCCCGCGATCCGGCTTCCCGCCACCCGCGCGACCTTCGCCAGCTCGTCCATCAGGTCGGACTGCGTGTGGAGCCGGCCGGCCGTGTCCGCCAGGACCCAATTCACGCCCCGGTGGACCGCCGCCTCCACCGCGTCGAACACCACGGCCGCCGGATCTCCCTCGGGCCGGCCGGCCACGACCGGGAGGCCGAGGCGGGCCCCCCACTCCCGAACCTGCTCGATCGCGCCGGCGCGGAACGTGTCGGCCGCGGCCAGGAGCACCGACTCCCCGCCGGCCGACAGCCGCCGGGCGAGCCGCGCCATCGTGGTCGTCTTGCCGACCCCGTTGACGCCCACCAGGAGGACGACCGTCGGCGGCGCGTCCGCCCGGCCGAGGGACCGGTCCGGCGCGCCCTCCTCGAAGAGGGCGACGATCCGCCCGGCGAGCATCGCGCGGAAGTCGGCCTCGGTCCCGAGCTTCCCCTGCCGGACCGCCACCTCCACCTCGTCCACCAGCCACTCCGTGGCGGGGACGCCGAAGTCGGCCTCCAGAAGCCGCTCCTCCAACCGCTCGAGCGCGTCCGCGTCGAGCCCCCGCACGAGCACCGCGACGTCCATGAGCGCGATGTCCTTGAGCCGCCCCCACAGGCCCTTCCGGGCGAACGGCTCCACTCCCTCGCGTCCGACCTCTCGATTCACCGTCCTCCGCATCCCCTGCTATGTTCCGCCCCGTGCCGCCCCCCGTCTACTTCCTCAGCGACGCCCACCTGGGCGCCGAGCCGCCCGCCGTCGAGGCCGTCAAGGAGCGCGACCTGATCGAGTGGCTCGACGGCCTGGAGCCGGACGCCACGCTGTACCTGCTGGGCGACGTGTTCGACTTCTGGTTCGACTTCGGCGGCGATCCTCCGGACTCGCATCTCCCTGTCCTCGGCGCGCTCCAGCGCGCCACCGACCGCGGCCTGACCGTGGCCTTCATGGGCGGCAACCACGACTATTGGGCGCGGACCGGTCGCGGGCCCGGCTGGCTCGAGCGCGAGGTCGGCCTGACGCTGGTGCCCGATCCGCACGTGGCCCTCCATCACGGGCTCCGGCTGCTGCTCACCCACGGCGACGCGCTGGGGGGGGCCGCCGGAGGGTACCGCGTCGTGCGAACGGTCCTCCGGAGCCGGCTCGCGATCGCCGGCTTCCGCCTCCTGCCGGCCCACCTCGGTCGGGCGATCGCGCGCCGCACGTCGGCCACCAGCCGCTCGCGCCACCACGAGGAGGCCCTGGCCGCCCACCGCGCGCGGCTGGCCGCCGCCGCGGAGGCGATCATCGAGAACGGCGAGGTCGACGCCGTGATCGCCGGCCACGTCCACCACCCCGAGCGCCGCGAGACGGAGCGCGGCGTCTATCTGAACCTCGGCGACTGGATGGCGCATCGCACGTTCGGCCGGCTCGCGGACGGCCGGCTGGATCTCGTCCACTGGGATCCCGACCGGTAGTCGCCGGGCGCCGGCCAGCCCGCGTCGCTCAGGTCGCGCCCGCCGAGACCACCTCGACCCCGCCGATCCGACCCCCCAGGAACCGCCCCCCCACGCGCAGGAACTGGTCGGGCAGGTCGCTGACGAGCCACCGGTGCGCGGGCTCGTTCCGTGCTCCCGCCAGGCCCCGCTCCACCAGCAGCGTGGCGGTCTCGCGCGCGGTCTCCTCCGCCGAGTCGATCAACCGCACTCCCGCGCCCAGCGTCTCGCCGATCACCCCCTCGAGCAGGGGGTAGTGAGTGCACCCGAGGATCAGCGTGTCGATCTCTTCGTCGCGCAGGGGCGCCAGGTACTCCTCGGCGATCAGTCGGGCCGCGGGATGGTCGATCAGTCCCTCCTCGGCCAGCGGCACGAAGAGCGGACAGGCGCGCGAGACGACCTCGATGTCCGGCCGGAGCGCCTTCAGGCTTCGTTCGTAGGCCCCGCTGGCGATCGTCCCGTGGGTCCCGATCACGCCCACCCGCCCGCTCCGGGTCGCCGCCACGGCCGCGCGCGCGCCCGGCCCCACCACACCCACGATGGGCAGATCGAACCGCTCGCGGAGGGTGTCCAGCGCGTGGGCCGTGGCGGTGTTGCAGGCCACCACCACGGCCTTGACGCCGTAGCCGACCAGGAGCTCCACGTTCTCGATCGCGAAGCGGGTCACGGTCGCGGGCGACTTCGGACCGTAGGGCACGCGCGCCGTGTCGCCGAAGTAGACCAGCGCCTCGCCGGGGAGTCGGTCCATCAGGGCGTGCATCACGGTGAGACCGCCGATTCCGGAGTCGAAGATCCCGACCGGCCGGTCCGCCCCGCCGGAGGCGGTCATTGGCTTCGCGGGCGCCCCGGCGCTCCGACCGGGAGCTCGAGGCCCAGCCGGAGCTCGCCGGAGGGCCCCAGGTCCACCTGGATCGGGTCCAGCTGGGCCGCCACGTAGGCGTCCACCGCGGCGAAGATCACGCTGGCGATTCCCCACGCGTACCAGTCCTCGCGCCGCTCGCGGAGATCTTCGAGCTCGAAGTCGAGCGTGAGGAACTCCTGCGTCCGGAGGAAGGAGTCCAACAGCGCGAGGGAGTCGGTGGGAGCACCTTCGGGCGGGTCGGCGAGGTACGCCTCCCGGGCCGCGGAGATCTCCCGCCCCTTCTCGACCACGTCCTGCTGCCTGCTATACCCCATCCCGAAGAACAGCGCCTCGCCGCCGGCGAAGAGCACCGCCCGCCACGGATGGCCGGTATAGATCTGCCCCCAGCCGGGGATCAGGAAGGCCCGGATCGCCGCGTTCCGCGGGTTCTTCGGCAGGATGTCCTCGGTTGGCACGGCGGCCAGCTCCTCGGCCCCCCGCCCCTCCCGGAACCGCCGCGCGAGCACGGGGATCGTGTCCGCGGGCGCCCGCCCGAACGCCAGCGTGTCGAGCGGGATCGGCTCGGAGGGACGCACCTCGGGCTCGGTCGTGTCGGCGGGCGCCGCGACAGCGGCCGGCGGCGTGTCGGCCGGGACGTCCTGGGCCGCCAGCGGCCCGGCCCAGGCGAGGAGCGCGAGCGCCGTCATGCCGGACGCGCGGGATCCGGTGGGGCGGCTCCTCACCCGGCGGCCTTTTCGCCCTCGATCTGCCAGCGGATCTGGACCGGGATCTGAGTTCCCGTGTCCGGGTCCAGGCAGGTGAAGGTCTGAGTGTTCACGGCCACCAGTGCGCTCTCCGACGCCGAGCCGGCGAATCCACTGGCGCTCACCGGCTGGCATCCCGCGAACGCCAGCAGGTCATCGAGGCCGACGCCCTCCAAGGAGAACGCGATCGACGACCCCCCGACGGTCCCCATCACCGTCCCGATGCCGGCCACCCCCGCGCACTCGTTCCCGGCCAGGATCGACATGTCTCCCGAGAAGGACCCGCCCGACTGGGCGTGGACGGTCATCTCGCCCGGACAGGTCGCGATCGGCTCCCCGAACACCGAGAACGAGTGGACCAGAATCCAGGTCCCGAGCAGGACGACGGGGTCCGAGGCCACGGGACCGGACGCGCTGGAACAGGCCCCCAGGGCGATAGCGAGCGTCAGAATCCGGATCCGATGCATGGTCACCTCCCGTTCAATGGGCGCGCGTGGGTTCAACGGGAGGAATCTAACGCCACGGCCCGGGAGGGCTCGCGGTCGCCGCGCTCAGAACCGTTCGCCCTTCGCCTCGCGCAGGTGGCTGCCCACGGATCGGATCCGCGGCCACATCGTCCAGAAGTACACGGCGAACCCGACCCCCTGGAGGATCCCCGCCAGCGCGACCGCCCACCGCAGCGCTCCCGCGGCCACCCATACCCGCGCCACTTCCCCCGCGATCCGCGTCGCGGTGGAGACCGTCAGGATCCAGTAGGCGGCGTCGATCCAGCCGGGCCGGTAGCGCCGGTCTCCCTTCGGCGGCTTCGGGAAGAGCCACAGCGCCACCCCAAGGATCAGGAACATCACGAACCCCAGCTGGACGGCGTGCGCGTGGGCCGAAACCAGGTAGGCCGACGGCCACTCCCCGGCCAGCTCGCGACGGACGATCGCGTAGGCCCCGATCGCCAGTCCCGTCATGAGAAAGGCGACGCCTGTCTTGATGAATCTTCGGACGTTGGTGTGCATGGCGCGAAGTATGGGGCCGGGCGGTCTCCCGGGTCCAACCGGTCCCGGCCCCGTTGGCCAGCGGGCCGACGACCCGCTAGTGCCCCATGCCCGCCAGGACCTCGGCGCTCCCCACGCGGATCAGGCCTACGGCACCCTTCTCCGCGTCGGCGAACGCGTGCGTCACGAAGGCGTAGACGCCCGCGCCGCTCGCGCCTTCCTCGAACACGGTCTCGAACACCGCCCCGCCGCCCGCCGGGATCGCGTACGTCTGGACGCCTTCCAGGAAGTTCTTCGGGTCGCCGCCCGGGTACACCCGGTCGAAGACCGCCCCGACGATGTGGAAGTCGCTCCGCAGGCTGGGCCCCGCGTTCACGACAAAGAAGCGGACGCGGTCCCCCTCCTCGACCTCGAGGGGCGCGTCCCTGTACTGGCCGGCCTTGCCGTTGAACACGACGTAGGTGGCGTCCTTCGCGCGCGCCGCGTCGTAGTCGGGCACCGCCGGAGCGCCGTTCTCGCCGCCGGCGGGGTAGAACTCGCTCTGGACGAGGACGAACTCGGCGTCGACCTCGGTGCCCCAGCCGTCTCTGGGGTCCACCACCATGGTCATGTACATCCCCTGCATGATGTGGAGCAGCACCGGCGGGGTCCCGCAGTGGACCATGAACGCTCCGGGATCGCGAGCCTCGAACTCGAACGTCATCTCCGCCCCCGGGGCGATCGTCGTGAACGCCTCGTTCATCGGGATCCGAGCGGCGTGGAAGTCGATGGAATGACCCATCGGCGACTCGTTGACCAGCGTGATCCGGACGAGGTCGCCCTGACGGGCGCGAACGACCGGCCCCGGGACCGTTCCACCGAACGTCCACCCGTCGTAGGTCTTCCCGGGCGCGATCTCGATCGTCTCGTGGGTGATGGGGATGCGGAACTCGCGCACGCGGGCGTCCGAGGCCGGCGCGATCTCGGCGCGGTGCGCGGGCTGCGTCGGCGTGACCACCCGGCCGCAGTCCACTCGCTCGAGGGTGGGGGAGCGGTCGGCCGCGGCGAGGGCGACCAGACCCGCGGCCATGGCCGCGAGGGCCAGCGCGAGGGGGAGCGTGCTGCGTAACGTCATGGGGCCTCCAGGTCTCGTATGCGAATCGGATGACCCCTAGAGGATAGAATGCCGGGGGCTCTCCCACAGTCGGGGAGCGCTCCCTGGAGGGGAGCCGGAATGCGGATCGAAGTGGTAGGGGATCCTCGACCCCTGGAGTGGGGGATTTCCCTACACGGGACGAAATGGCGGGAACGTGTGGGAATCGAACCCACCCCGGACGCGACGCGCGCGCCCGATGACGGTTTTGAAGACCGCAGGGGCCACCAGACCCCATCCGCTCCCGGAAAACTCAGATCCTGGCGACGCGCGTGACCATCTGGAGGAACCCCTCCACGCGGACGCGGTCACCCGGGGCGGGATCGCCCTCGACCGCCTCCGGTCCGAGCCGGGTCCGAAGGCGGCGGCGCGGGTCGTCGAGCCCCGCGGGATCGCCGATCTCGACGTCGTAGTACGTGTCGCCGTGGATCGAAACCGGCGCGATGGCCACCAGCACGTACTCCTGGCCGGGCTCGACGATCACGGGAAGGCTCTCGGGGGGCGCGCCACCGCGCTAGTCTAGGAACGCGCGGGGGGCGGGGCCAACGCGGACCGGCCGCGGTTGTCGCCTCCGCCGGGGCCGGATAGGTTCCTCCCTGGAGCCCATGGACAGGACGATGGAATGGAGGCGCACACGATGGAGCCGAAGAACCTCAAGGACATGGAGGTCGGAGAAACCCTCATGCTGACGCGCGAGATCCAGCAGCGCACCAGCGTGAGCCAGGTGTACGTGAAGGTGGACGACACGACGGTGCAGCACAAAGAGTCCGGCGAGGAGCTGATCCTTCCCGCGGACGAGCTGGTGTACCCGTTCCAGCCGGACTACTCGGCCAAGCGCCTCTGACGCACCCGTCCCGGCCCGGGCCTCTCAGGCGGGGACGGGCAGGTCCCGGCAGGCCAGGATCCGCTCGATCGCCTCGCCGACCTTGTTGTTCGGCGTGGAAGCCCCCGCCGTCAGCCCCACCTCCACCGGCCCTCGGGGCAGCCAATCGAGGGTCTCGATCTCCTCGTCCGACCCCATCGGCTTGTGGCGGATCCGCTCGAGTCCCTCGATGCAGGTGGGGTCGTCGATGTGGAAGGTGGGCACGGACTTCTCGCAGATCCGCGCCAGGTTGTTCGTGTTGCTCGAGTTGTATCCGCCCAGGACCACCATCAGGTCGGGCGGGTCGGCCAGCAGGTCGACCACGGCGTCCTGCCGCTCCTGGGTGGCGGAGCAGATCGTGTCGAGCGCGCGAAAGTGCTCGGCCACGTGCTCGTCGCCGTAGCGCTCGGCCATCGCCCGCCGGAACTCCTCGGCCACCGCCTCGGTCTCCCGCATCAGCATGGTGGTCTGATTCGCCACCCCGACGCGCTGCAGGTGCCGCTCGAAGTCGAACCCCGGGCTGATGGCGTCGCGGAAGCGCTCCGCCAGGACGGCCGCGTCTCCCCCCTGCCGGATGAAGTCCGTGACGAGAGCGGTCTCCTCCAGGTCGCGCAGGATCAGGTAGGCGCCGCCGGGATACTCCAGCGCTCGGGAAGCCGTCGCCTGGGTCTCCTCGTGGTACCACTTCCCGTGGATGACGGCGGTGAAATCCTCGCGGGCGAAGCGCTCCACGGTCTTCCACACCAGGAGCACCGAGCCGCAGGTCGTGTCGACCAGCACGCAGCCGGTGTCGCGGAGCCGGCGCATCACGTCGGTCGGCGCGCCGAAGGCGGGCAGCAGCACGACGTCGTCCGCGCGCAGGTCCTCGAAGCCCTCCCCCTCCTTCGCGTAGGGTCCCGTCAGGAAGCCGATCCCCATCGCCAGCATCTCGCGGTTGACGTGGGGGTTGTGGATCAACTCACCGACCAGGAACACCCGCCGGTCGGGGAACCGGCGGCGGGTCTCGTAGGCGTACTGGACCGCCCGGTCGACCCCGTAGCAGTTGCCGAACTCGCGGGCGAGCCGGATCCGCAGGTCGCCGGCCTCCAGGACGTGACCCTCCGACACGACGCGCTCGACGAGCTCGGAGTGATACGCCCGGGAAAGGTCCCCCGCAACCTCCTGCTTCAGGCCGAAACCCTTGCGGTAGTAGAGCTGGTCCTCTCCGATCAGCTGATCCATGGGCTTCAAGTTAGGCCCGGCCGCGGAGCGGGTCCAACGAGAGCGAAGGCGGCCGCGCGCTGTCCGCCTGCCGGGCCGGCCCCCTCCCTGGCCGGACCCTACGTCTTCGAGACGCGCGGCGCGCCATCCACGCCGGCCCCGGCCGCTCCACTCCCCGGAGGCTTCCGGTCGCCGGCGGCCGCAACGGAGAGCAGGAACCGGGCCGGCGCCGGGATCGCGAGGCCAGGACGTTTTCGAGCAACGACTTGCGAGGCTCCTTGACGGACCTGGCCGGGCGCTCCCCGGCGGGGAGCGTCAGTCCGCCGACGGGGAGGCGACCGCTCCCGCCCCGACGGCGGGAAGACGCCGCTGGGGGAACGACGACCAGCCCGCCACGCGGGCGTCGTGGGTGAACAGGAGCACCTGGTGGAGGCTCCCCAACCGCCGGAGAGTCTCCTCCGCGCGGCCCAGCCGTTCGAGGTCGAAGTGGAGGAAGGGGTCGTCCAGCACCAGCGGGAGCGCCCGGTCGGCGGCCAGCTCCTGGAGCAGCGCGACCCGCAGCGCGAAGTAGAGTTGATCGCGCGTGCCCCGGCTCAGGCTCTCGGCCGGGATCCCCCGCTTCTCGATCCCGTCGACGGAGAGCTCCAGCGACACGGGATGGATCTCCACGGCCGAGTAGCGCCCACCCGTCATCGCCTCGAAGACGCGCCCGATCCGCCGGCCGAGCCGGTGGGTCATGACCTGCACGAATTCGTCCTTGCATTCGGTCAGGATCCGCCACGCCAGCCGGTGAGCGTCGCGCTCCAGTCGCAGTCGCGCCGTCTCCTCGTCGATGCGGGCAATCTCGGCCGCCAGCCGATGGGGGTCGTCGGCGGCCACCGGGAGGTCGGCCAGCCGGCGGCGGAGCTGGAGCTCGCGGGTCTCGAGCCGGGCGCGCTCCTCCACCCGCTGGCGCTCGTCCTGCAGGAACTGGCGCTCGTAATCGGCGCCGATCTCCAGGTACGGATGCCGCTCGAGCAGGCGCCTCTGCTCGAGCCTGAGGACGTCGAGGCGCTCCTCCTTGACCGAACGCCGATCGCGCTCGAGAGTCTCGCGGTCGCCCAGGGCGGGCCGCGCCTCCTGCATCCCGTCGAGCTCGGCGCGGAGCTGGTGCGCGCGCTCCCAGCGCTCCAGGTGGAGATCGAGGTCCGCGGCGGAGGAATCGAACGGGAGGGTCTCGGCGACCGCGGCCCGCTCGCGGTCCAGGCGCGCGGCTTCCGCCTGCAGCGCGGTCCACCGGACCACCCGTTCCCGCCGGCGGGACCGCCGGACCCAGGCCCAGCCGAGCCCGAACGCGGCCAGCGCCACGCCGACCGGCACCGCCGCGTACCCGGCGGCCCCGCCCGTTCCGAGAGCCGCCAGGACGAGGCCGATCGTGGCCGCCGCCACACCGGCGGCACCCAGTCCCAGCGGGCCTCCCGGACGCGGCGCGCGAAGGACTTCCGACTCCGCCTCGGCCCCCTCCGCAGCGCGGCGCGACACCTGCTCCCGGAGATCGCGGAGCCGACGGACGCGGTCGGCGAAATCGCGCGGATACCGCAGGTAGCGGACCAGCGGCTCCAGGGCCGCGGTCTTTTCGCGCACCCGGCGCTCCCACTCCACGAACCGCTCGATCCCGCGGTCCATCTCCTGGCGCAGGCGCTCGGCATCGCCGATCTCCTCGCGGATCCGCCGGGTGCGCTCGATCGCGCGCGCCGTCTCCTCGCGCCCGGCCACGTCCCGCTCGAGCTCCGCGATCCGGCGGTGAACCTGGGCCAGCTCCTCCTCCGCGCCGCGGCGCGCGTCCCGCCCGCCGCGCGCGTTCTCGCGCCGGGCCACCAGCTCCGCCCGCCGCTCGTCCAGCTCCTCGAGCTGGCGGGTCTTGTGCTTCATGGGCCGCTGGGGGTCGGTGATGTCGGCCCGGGTCAGGTGGTACCAGCCGGCCTCGAACTCCAGGAGCGCGGCGCGGAAATCGGCCCGCTCGCTCCCCGAAAGGAGCCGGAGGAGCTCGGCCGCCAGCGGCCGCACGGCGGCGGCGCCGGGACTGACGAACGCGGTCTGGCGGAAGACCTCGGAGGACACGAAGCCGAGGAGCCGGCGCAGCTCGTCGTCGTACGCCGCCCGATCGCCGGAGCGGCCGCGCGGATTCGGCTCGCCCTCCCACCGCCGGTCGATCGCCCCGTCGGTGCACCACTCCACCGCCACGCGCTGGGTGTCGAAATCGCGGCGGATGGCACACGTCGAGCGCTCTCCCAGCGCCCATTCCAGCGCGACCGCATAGGGGCCGCCGCCCCACGGCCGTCGCGCCTCCTCCTCGGACTTGTCGGAGAAGCCGAAGAGGCCGTGGAAGATCGCCGCCGTCAGCGTGGACTTCCCCGCCTCGTTGGGCGCCACCACCAGAACCCCCGGCTCGGCCGGCGGCTCCAGGACGTAGTCCGCGAGCCGGCCGAATCCCTCCACGTGGAGCCGGACGAGCCGGAGCCGCGCCGGGCCTCTCATCCGAAGACCTTGAGCCCCAGCTTGACCGCCCGCTCGACCACCGCCCGCTCGCGCGCGTCCGCCGCGGCCTTCCCGCTCTCCACCAGCCGGCGGAAGAACTCGCCGCGCACGGTCTCCTCCTCGAGCCGCTCGGCCAGGATGTGGCTGGAGAAGAGCGTGGTCCGGTCGAGCACCTGGAGGTGGCCGTAGCGGGCCGCCAGGGTGGCCTCCATCTGGCGCGGCCGCGGCGCGACCTCGGGCTCCCCCGTCAGGACGATCCGCCACAGGATCTCCGGGGCGCATGCGGCCTCGATGGCCTGCTGGATCTCCTCCTGGTCGCCGCGCCCGGTGACGTCGACCTCGACCTCCTTCAACGCGCGGGTGTGGACCCGAACCCGCTCCACCCGAGGCGGCATGCCCGGCCGCTCCCACTCCACCACAAGAACGTGCCGCGGACCGGTCTCCGTCCAGTCTCGGCCCTCCACCGAGCCGCTGTAGGCGCCGATCACGCGCCCGCCGTCTTCGAACACCCGAGTGTTGTGGTAGTGGCCGAGCGCCACGTAGTCCATGCCGAAGGCGGCCAGCTCGTCCTCGCGGAACGGCAGATCCTCGGGTCCGATCGGCCACGCCGGGTTGAACCGGCAGGCCGCGTGGACGACGGCGAGGTGGATGCCGTCCGGCCGGACTCGCCGGAGCGTGTCCCACCCCCGGCCCGATCGCCGCGGGTCGAAGGCGATCCCGTACACCACCACCGGAGCGCCGCCGATCTCGAGCGTGGCGGGGTCGCCGAAGGTGGGCTCGGTGAACAGGCGGTGGAAGGGGAGCGTCTCCCGCCGATAAACGCAGTCGCCCCACGCGAGGCTGTCGTGCGTGCCGGGGACCGCCAGCGCCATGATCCCGGCCTCGCGCAGCCGCCCCAGCTCGCGACGGACGAGGTTCACCGTCGCCGGGTCGGGGCGGAAGGTGTCGAACAGGTCGCCGGCGATCAGGACCAGGTGGACGCGCCGGGCGAGCGCCACGTCGATCGACCGGCGGAACGCCTCCTCCAGCTCGCTCCGCCGCCGCCCGGCGTAGTCGCCGAAGTTGGCCAGCGTCGCCCCCAGATGGACGTCGGCCAGGTGGAGCACGCGTACGCTCACGCGGATCCTCCCAGGCGATAGCGGGCGAGCGCCGAGTGGCGGGCCCCGCCGGGCTCCAGGTCGCTCCTGTACAACACGATCTCGCTCACCTCCTCGGTTCCCGCATCCGGGCGCCACTCCCGCACCACCGCCACGCACCGGCGCGCGGCCCGGAGATCGCTCACGCGTCCGAGCGTCAGGTGCGGCTGGAACGGCCGCGACTCCTCCGGAAAGCCCGCCACCCGCGCCGCCCCTTCGACCGCCCCCGCCAGCGCGTCCAGGGCCGGACCGCCGTCGAGCCCCAGCCAGAGCACCCGCGGCCGCCGCCAGCCGGGGAACGCCCCCGGCCCGGCCGGACGGAGCCGGACGGGAGGAGCCACCGCGGCGGCGGCGGCGAGACCCTCGTCCAGGGCCGGCAGTCTCAGTGGGCCCGCCGGGCCGAGGAAGCGCAGCGTCAAGTGGAGCTGCTCGGGCCGGGCCCAGCGGACACCCTCGCCAGCCGCGCGCCACGCCGGGCGGGCCGCGGCAATCGCCTCCCGGAGACCGGGGGGGCACGGCAGGGCGACGAAACTGCGTACGGGGGTGTCCGGAAGCTTCAACCGGTCGTCGTTCGCGACGTCCCGATCTTCAAGATACGGCTCCTGTCCGGGCCTCGCACCACGCCAGGATCCGCCGCCACGCGGACTCGCGGCCGAGGTCGTTCAGGATCTCGTGGTAGGCACCGGCCACCTTCCCGGCCATCACGTCCGTCGAGCCCGTCTCCCGGCACCATGCGAGCGTGGAGTCCGGTCGCGTGATCGCGTCGTCCTCGGCCACCAGGACCAGAAGCGGCAGGGTCAGCCGGCCGGCCCCGGCTCCGATCGCCTCGATCGCCGCCCCGGTCGACAGCATGCCGCGGGCCGAGATCACGCGGCTGGCGAGCGGGTCGCGGCGGATCGCCTCGACGCGCTCGGGATCGCGGGTGAGCCGCGCGGGGTCGGTGCCGCGCGGGATCGGAGCCCACGGCGCGATCCGGTCCAGCGCCTGGATCCCCCACCGGTACCACCGGGGATAGACCCGGACCAGCTCGATCGGGGGGCTCGACAGGGCGAGCCCCGCGACCGCCGGCGTCTCCGTGGTCGTGGCGTAGCGGATCGCCACCAGCGCGCCCAGGCTGTGACCGACCACAAACACCGGCAGGCCGGGATACCGGTCGCGCGTCACGTCGACGAAATCGGCCAGGTCGTCCACCAGGTCGGGGAAGTCGAAGTGCCCGCGGCGGCCCGGCGTGTGGCCGTGGCCGCGCAGGTCGAAGGCGGTGGCGTGCCAGCCGGCCTCGGCCACGAAGTCGAGCCACGACCCGTACTTCCCCAGGTGCTCGCCCAGGCCGTGTACGGTGAGGACGATCCCCGGCGGGTCCAGGCTCCGGAGCCCGCGCGCGTCGCGTGCGTCGAAGTGGATCAGCGCTCCGCCCGCGCCGCGGAACCAGCACCGTTCTGCCACCAGGCTCATGTCGCCTCCCGAGACAGATCCCCGCGGACCGCGCCGAGCAGGAGCCCCATCGTCGCCAGCACCGCCCGGCGCCGGACCTCGGGGCGGCTCCCCGGGGACGTGAGCCGCCGGACGAAGAGCCCCTCCGGGCTCTCGACCGCGCACCAGACGAGCCCCACCGGCTTCTCGTCGCTCCCGCCGCCTGGCCCGGCGATCCCCGTGATCGCGCAGCCGACGTCTACGCCGAGCGCGCGCCGGACGCCCGCCGCCATGAGACGCGCGGTCTCGAAGCTGACGGCCCCGAGCGACTCGAGCGTCT
>DATLFF010000090.1:0-3816 GCA_035524915.1 Gemmatimonadota bacterium
GAGGTCATCTACGACCTGCGGCTGTTCGCGCTGGAGGGCGGGGAGGACCTGAAGGGCGAGATCCGGGAGATGACGGACACCGCCATCCGGGAGAACATCGCCGACTTCACGCCCGAGGACCTGCGCCCGGAGCAGTGGGACCTGGGCGGGCTGCGGCAGCGGCTGGCGCTGGAGCACTTCATGGTGGTGACGGAGCTCCCGGAGGAGACCGTGCCGGACCACCGGTTCGACACCGCGGAGGAGATCGAGGATCTGGTCCTGGGGAAGGCGCACGCCGCGCTGACCAGCAAGTTCAAGGAGTTCGGCGAGCACGAGGAGCGGATCCTGTCGTGGATCCTGTTGAGCGTGATCGACGAGAAGTGGCGCGACCACCTGTACGACCTGGACCACCTGAAGGCGTCCATCGGGTTCCGGGGCTGGGGGCAGAAGGACCCGCTGGTGGAGTACAAGCAGGAGGCCTACGAGATGTTCGTGGACTTCATGAAGGACATCCGCAAGCACGTGAGCGGGCTGGTCTTCCGCGCGCAGCTCGCGCCGCGCCCCGCGCCCCGGATGATGGCGCCGAAGCGGCTGACGCTCTCGGGCCCGGGCGACGTGCCGGGCGACCGCCAGGGGACGGGGATCGGCGTGGGCGACGACCAGGGCATCGCGCGGCAGGGGCTCAGCGCGGGCTACGGCGCCGCGGCGGCCGGGGCCGGCGCCGGTCGGTCCCGGGTGGACCGCTACACGGGCGGCGGGGACGTGCTGCGGGGGACCAGCACCAACCGCGGCGACGGCGGCGGCGGGAAGCAGGCGCCGGTCACGGTGGAGGACAAGGTGGGACGGAACGACCCGTGCCCGTGCGGTAGCGGGAGGAAATACAAGAAGTGCCACGGGGCGGGAGTGGCCTGAGCTGATCACCCAACCAACCGGGCCGCTCTCGAGCGGCGGCATCGAACGATGATGGCGTTTATGGAAAGGTGTTGCATGCGCGAGGCGCTGCTGACAGTTCTGCTCGTGCTGGTGTCCGCGCCTGCCGCGCCCGTGAGCGCGCTGGGCGGGGGCGGGGCCTCGCAGGACACCGCTGCACTCCGGCGAGCGGCGGAGCAGCGCCTCGGAACCGGCGTGAGCCAGGATGATATCCTGCGGCGGCTGCGGGAGTCCGGGATGACCCGCAGCCAGGTTCAGGCCCGGCTGCAGCAGATGGGCTACGACTCGAGGCTCGCGGATCGCTACTTCGATGCGATGGAGCGCGGCGACAGCCTGCGCACGGGCACTCCACCGTCCGATGAGCTCGTGGACGCCCTCTCGCGGATCGGCTTACAGCTACGCGCGCGGGCCGATTCCCTCGGCGTGGACTCCCTTCTGGTGGATTCGGCGGCCGTGGCGGAGGCGCGGAAGAGTCGCATCTTCGGAAAGGAGCTGTTCGCCCGCGCGACACGTGAGTTCGAGCCGGTGCTCACCGGGCCGGTTAGCGGCGACTATCGACTGGGGCCCGGCGACCAGGTGTGGCTGATTCTCACGGGTGACGTGGAGCGGTCCTACCCGCTCACGGTGACGCGCGAAGGTTTCCTGATCATCCCGCAGGTGGGGCAGGTGCCGGTCAACGGCCTGACCGTCGACCAGCTCGAGGACCGCCTGTACACGCACCTGGCGAGGTCGTATTCAGGCGTAAGGCGTGGCCCCGAGGCCACCACCCGCTTTCAGGCCAGCCTCGGTGAGCTGCGGGCGAGCCATGTCTACGTGGTGGGGGAGGTGGAGCGCCCGAGCGGCTACCAGGTCAGCCCCATGGCCACAGTGTTCAACGCCCTCTACCGTGCCGGTGGTCCGAACGAGATCGGCAGCTTCCGCCACGTGCTGGTTCGGCGAGGCGGCCGGATTGCGGGGCGGGTCGACCTCTACCCCTACCTCCTGGCCGGGGAAGCCACCGACGACATCCGGCTGGAGCAAGGCGACATCGTGTTCGTTCCCCTGGCCGGTCCGCGCGTCACCATCGAGGGGGCGGTGCGGCGGGAGGGGATCTACGAGCTCGTGCCGCTGGAAGGGTTGCGCGATGCGCTCGCGTTCGCCGGCGGACTCCGGGCCGAAGGTATCCTGCGACGGGTCCAGATTGACCGTATCCTGCCGCCGGGGGAGCGTGAGCCGGGCCGGGAGCGGAGCCTGATCGACGTCGATATGGGGGCGCTACTCGACCGTGAGGCTTCGCTCATCCCGCTGCAGGATGGGGACATCATCCGCGTGTTCTCGGTGGCCGACGAGAGTCGGAACCGCGTCGTGGTGACGGGGGGGGTGCGGAAACCCGGGGAATACGAATGGCAGCCTGGTCTGACGCTGCCCGAGCTGGTCAGCCAGGCGGAGGGGCTGCAGGACGGGGCGTATACGGAGCGCGCGCTGATCTATCGCATGCAGGAGGATGGGACCCGCCGGATGCTGAGGGCGCCTCCCAGCCCCGCCGGCCTGCCAGGCCTCCCTCTCGCCGACAGGGATTCCGTGGTCGTCCTCCACGAGGACAGCCTGCGGCTCCCCATGGAGGTCGGGATAACCGGCTACGTGAAGGAGCCGGGGAGCTACACCCTCGCCGAGGGGATGTCCATCCAGGACCTGATCCTCGCCGCTGGAGGGTTCGCGGAAGGGGCCAACTACCGGTCGGCGGAGGTGGCCCGGAACGTGGATCCCACTCTACGGACGGGCGAAACGGCGGACGTGATCTCCGTTGCCCTCACGGCGCCGGTCCCAGGTTCCGGAACCGATGGCGCCGGGCTCTACGCCCCCGATGGAGTCCCCCGCTGGCTGCCAGAGGCGGACGAATTCGTACTCACCCGCGGCGATCGGGTGTACATCCGCCGTGCGCCTGGATACGAGCCCGCCCGGCGGGTGATCGTCGCGGGCGAGGTAATGCTGCCCGGGGAGTACGAGCTGGGGACCCGTGCCACGCGAGTCAGCGACATCGTCGGGCGCGCCGGAGGGCTGACACCGGAAGCCTACCTCCCGGGATTCACGATCATCCGGGATGGTCGCCCCATCGCCGGGGATCTGACGCGGGCACTGAATGACCCGGCCGCCGCCAGCAACCTCCTACTCGAGGCCGGCGACAGCCTGCACGTCCCCACGTTCGATGGAACCGTGGAGGTCAGCGGCGCCGTGTTGCTGGAGGCGCGGGTGCTCTATCGGCAAGGTCGCTCGCTGCGGCAATACATCGAGCGGGCGGGCGGGTTCGCGCAAAACGCCGATCGCAGCCGCGTGGTGGTGACCTATCCCAGCGGCGAGCGGGAGGTGGTCGACCGTTTCCTCTTCTTCCGGCGAGATCCCGGGATCGAGCCGGGAAGCAGCATATTCGTTCCGACGCTGCCCCCGGAGGAACGCGAGGGCGTGAATTGGGGTGACGTCATCTCACGGACGACGGCGGTCCTCAGCACCCTGTTGACACTCTACCTGGCAATCAACCAGTAGCACCCGCCGTTGCGGCGTCCCGACCCCCGGTGGCTCGCCGTCGGGGGTCTTCTGCTGTCCCTCCTGGCCATGGCCGCGCCCCCCGGCGCGGCCTTTTTTCATGGCAGCACCCACGCGGTCCCGCCCACGACCAGGATCACGATCGCCGCCGCGACCTTGGCGACGGCCGCGAACACCCGGGCGAGGACGACGCCCCAGCCGACGCGCGTGGCGCCGGCGACGTCGCGGCTCTCGAGCAGCGCCACGCCGGCCGCGCCGACAAAGGAGCCGATAATGCCCGCGATCACCGGGCCGATGACGGGGACGGGGAACCCTATGATGACGCCGACGAGGCCGCCGAACACCGCGCCCCAGAACGCGCGGCTGGAGCCGCCGTACCGCAGGCTC
>DATLFF010000091.1:0-5264 GCA_035524915.1 Gemmatimonadota bacterium
GGGCCGAGAACAGCCGCGCCATCTCGTCCGAGGCGTAGCGGTCGATCAGCGGGTGCTCGAAGCGGTCGTGCCGATCGGTCATCGCGCCTCCCGCCGCCGGTGGGCTCCTCCGAATCGGGGCCGCGGCTCCGTCGCCTCGTCGATCCGGACGGCTCGCCTCCTCGGCAGGCGCAGGCTCCGCTCCCCGAACATCATCACGCGAACTCGGGTTTCACGCGCTCGCTTCGCGGTGCGCCTGGACGCCTCGTCGGCTCGCCGGGATCGACGGGCTCCTCCGCAGCGTCCCCGATTCGGAGGAGCCCACCGGCTCCCCAGGGTCGTTGCACCGACCTCATGCCTTGCCGAGGATTCTCAGCGCCAGGTGCCCCGCGTTGGCCCCCGCGTCGATCCCCACCGCCGCCACCGGCACCCCCGGCGGCATCTGGGCGATCGCCAGGAGCGCGTCGACGCCGCGGAGCGCCCCCGCGGCGACCGGCAGGCCGATCACCGGGAGCTTCGTGTGAGCCGCCATCACGCCCGGCAGCGCCGCGGCGAGGCCCGCGGCCGCGATCACCACGCGGTAGCCCTTCTCTTCGGCCGTCCTGGCCAGCTCGGCCACCCGGTCGGGACTCCGGTGGGCCGACGCCACCTCGAAGTCGTATCCGACTCCGGCTTCACGGAGCACCTTCTCCGCCTTCTCCACCACCGGCCGGTCGGACTCCGACCCGGCCACGATCAGCACATCGGACACGGTTCCCCCCTCAGATCCACTCGTGGAAGTCGTCACCGATCAGCCCCCTCCGCTTGTATCTCAGCATGGCGTCCGGGCAGGAACAGGCGATGGGGGCGTCCGGCAGGAGCTCGAGCAGGTTCCAGGTGATCTCCGGCAGCACCTCGAGGGCCTCGGCGATCCGCTCCCGCCGTTCCTCCTCGTCGGTGTCGCCGACCCCCTCTGCGTAGCTCGTCACGTAGGCGATCGGATGGTAGCAGATCTCCAGCTCCCGGGCGAGGAACGCCTCCGGAGCGAGCGTCATCCCCACCAGGTCCGCCCCGAGCGTGCGGAGCATCCGCACCTCGGCGGGGGTCTCCAGCCGGGGCCCCTCGCTGACGGCGTACACCGCTCCCTTCCAGGGCCGCAGCGCCATCTCGGTCAGGACCCGGTCCAGCGCCCCCTCCAGCGTGGGGCAGAACACGGGCTTGGGGCGCAGGAGCCCGATCCCCTTCCCCTCGAAGAACGTCGACGGCCGGCCGCGCGTCAGGTCGATCAGGTCTCCAGGGAGGGCGAACTGGCCGATCCTCACCTCGCGCTCGAGCGCGCCGGGTCCGGTCCAGGCCACGATCCGCTCGACGCCCAGGTCCTTGAGCGCCCAGACGTTGGCCCGGTAGTTGACGAACGGGGCGCTCACGCGGTACTCGCCCTCGCCGTGCCGCGGCAGCACGTAGAAGCGCCGCTCCCCCTGCTGCATGTACAGGATGGGAGTCGAGCAGCCGAATGGCGTCTCTTTCACCATCACGTCGACGATCGTCCCCAGCCGCTCGCGGGCGAGTCCGTAGACCTTCCCGCCCATGATGAAGGCGACCTGGCTGAAGGAGTCGTCCCATGCGCCGGCGAGGACGCTCGGGAGGACCTGGGAGGACGGCTCTTCGGCGGCGGCTTCCGACGCTCCGGGCTCGTCGACGTCCGGGGTCAGCGGCGGGATCCGCCCGATCCGGGCACGATGTCCCGGAGCCGCTCGAGCCGTTCCAGCGCGTCGAGGGCGGCCTCCTTCTCGGCCTCTTTCTTGGTGCGTCCCCAGCCCGAGCCGAGCGGCTCTCCCTCGAGCCACACCTGGCACTCGAAGTTGATGTCCTCGCGGCTCTTGTCGGGAGCGGAGCTGGCGCGGTGCGTGCGGTAGGTCAGCTGGCCGCGTCCCAGTTCGTGGATCGTCTCCTGGAGGCGGTTCTTGGCGGTGTGGAAGCCCTCTTCGTGCTCCACGTCGCGCGAGAGCACGCACTGATCGATGAACCGCCGGGCGACCTCGAAGCCCCCGTCCACGTACAGCGCCCCGATGACCCCCTCGAGCGCGTCGGCTGCGATCTTCTGGCGCCCGCCGCCCGACAGCAGGTTGGGATCGTCCCCCGCGGACACCATGTCGGGCAGGCCGATCGCCTCCGAGGCCTCGGCCAGGAAGCGGCGGCTGATGATGTGGGCCCGCATCTGGGACAGCACGCCCTCCTGGGCCTCGGGATGGCGTCGGAAGAGCCACTCGCTCACGGTGAGGTTCAACACGCTGTCGCCGAGGAACTCGAGCCGCTCGTAGGACTCGCCGCGGCTGTCGGATTGATCGAGGAAGGACGGGTGGGTGAGGGCCCGCTCGAGCATGGCGGCGGAGACGAAGCGGTGGCCCAGCATCTTCTCGAGCTCTCCGCGCCGCCGCTCGGCGGTCTCACGCTCCGACGGGCCGAACAGGCGGCGGATCCAGCGCATCACGGCTCCCCTATCCCGCGAACCGTTTCAGCGCGAGGACGGCGTTGTGTCCCCCGAAACCGAACGAGTTGGTGAGCGCGGCCCGGACCTCGGCCTCGCGGGCCTCGTTGGGGACGTAGTCCAGGTCGCAGAGCGGGTCGGGGTTCTCGTAGTTGATGGTCGGCGGCACGCGCCCCTCGGCGAGGACCATCGACGTGATCACGAACTCCACGCCGCCGGCGCCCCCCAGGAGATGGCCGGTCATCGACTTGGTGGAGCCCACCATCAGGTCGTAGGCGCGATCGCCGAAGACGCTCTTGATGGCCATGGTCTCGAACTCGTCGTTGAACGGAGTCGACGTGCCGTGGGCGTTGACGTAGTCGTACTCCTCGGCGGGAACTCCCGATTCCTCGACCGCCCGCGCCATGGCTCGCGCCGCGCCTTCGCCGTTGGGTGCGGGGGCCGTGATGTGGTAGGCGTCTCCAGTCATTCCGACGCCGGTGACCTCGGAGTAGATGCGGGCCCCGCGGGCCCGGGCGTGCTCGAACTCCTCGAGGATCGCCATCCCCGCGCCTTCACCCAGCACGAACCCGTCGCGCTCGGCGTCGAACGGGCGGCTGGCCCGCTCGGGCTCGTCATTGCGGGTGGACATCGCCTTCATCGAGCTGAACCCGCCCACCGACATCGGCGTCACGGCCGCCTCGGTCCCGCCGGCGATGAACACCTCGGCATCGCCGTGCTTGATCAGACGAAACGCGTCGCCGATGGCGTGAGCGCTGGACGCGCACGCCGAAACCGTGCAGTAGTTCGGACCTTTGGCCCCGTAGCGCATGGAGACGATCCCGCTGGCGATGTCGGGGATCATCATCGGCACGTAGAACGGGCTGATCCGCGACGGGCCCCCGTCCAGGTAGCGGGCGACCTGGACCTCGGTGGTGCCGATCCCCCCGACGCCCGACCCGATGATGACGCCGATGCGCGTGGCGTCCTCGGACTCCATGTCGAGCCCGGAGTCGTCCATCGCCATGACGGACGCCGCCATGGCCAGCCGGGTGAACCGGTCCTGGCGTCGGATCTCCTTCTTTTCGATGTACTTCTCGGGATCGAAATCGTGCACTTCGGCCGCGATCTTCGTGGCGAAGTCGGACGGATCGAAGTGGGTGATCCGGGTCACCCCCGAGCGACCGGCGAGGAGACCTTCCCACGTCGTCGCCAGGTCGTTGCCCAACGCGGTGAGGCAGCCCATCCCGGTGACGACGACGCGCCGCGCCAAGTTATCCCTCCGACTTCTTCTCCAGGTAGGTGATCGCTTCCCCCACCGTGGTCAGCTTCTCGGCGTCCTCATCCGGGATCTCGATGTCGAACTCCTCTTCGAACGCCATGACGAGCTCCACCGTGTCGAGCGAGTCGGCTCCCAGATCCTCCACGAACGAGGCATCGCGGGTCACCTTCTCGGCGTCCACCCCCAGGTTCTCGACGATGATCTCCTTCACCTTCGATTCGATCGACATTGCGCCTCCTCCCGTCGGTTCCGCTCCACGATCAACGCGTGAGTCCACCGTCGACCACTACTACTTGGCCGGTAATATAGTCGCTCATCGAGGACGCAAGGAACAACACGGCATGGGCCACATCCCCGGGAGTGCCGAGGCGGCCGGCCGGGATGCGGGCCTCGTACTCCGCGCGCTGCTTCTCGTCGAGCGCTTCCGTCATCTCGGTCTCGATGAAGCCGGGGGCGATCACGTTCACCGTCACCCCCCGGCTCGCGACCTCCGCGGCGAGCGACTTCGAGAGGCCGATCAGGCCGGCCTTCGACGCCGCGTAGTTGGCCTGCCCGGGGTTGCCCGTGAGCCCCACGATCGAGCTCACGTTGACGATCCGACCCCAGCGCTGCCGGATCATCGGCTTCACCGCCATCCGGCACCAGTGGAAGGCACCGGAGAGATTGACGTCGAGCACCTGCGTCCACTCCTCCGGCTTCATCCGGAGGAGCAGGTTGTCGCGCGTGATCCCCGCGTTGTTGACGAGGACGTCGAGCCCCTCGAATGCCGCCTGGAGCTCGGCCCAGGCGCGCTCCACGTCGGCCGGGCGCCCCACATCGCCGATCAGGGCGAGCGAGCGCACCCCCTTCGCCTCGATCGCCGCCGCCGCCTCGCGGACGGAGTCGGCGCTGCGGGCGAAGACCGCCACGTCGGCGCCGGCGTCGGCCAGCGTCTCGGCGATCGCCCGGCCGATCCCCCGATTGCCGCCCGTGACCAGGGCGCGCTTGCCCGTCAGGTCGATCGACACCGTCACGTGGCCGGCACCTCCTCCACGTCGGCGGGCTCGCCGACCGCGCGGCCCTCGAGCCCACGGTCGATCCGCTTGAGGAGCCTCGTGAGGACCGCGCCGGGGCCGGGCTCCAGGAACTCCCGCGCTCCCATGCCGCGGAGGGTCTCCACGCACGCCACCCAGCGGACCGGAGCGGTGAGCTGGGCCAGGAGCCGGGCGCGGATCCCCGTGGGGTCCCGCACCGGCTCGGCATCGAAGTTGGACACCACCGGGATCCGCGCGGTCGTGACCTCGAGGCCGTCCAGCTCGTCGGCCAGAGCGCGCGCCGCCGACTCCATGAGCGGAGAGTGGAAGGCCCCCGACACGTTCAGCTCGACCGCCTTCCTCGCTCCGTGCTCGCGGGCGATCATGACCGCCCGGCGGACGGCCTCGGCCGACCCCGAAACGACGACCTGGCCGGGCGCATTGTCGTTGGCCGGGACGAGCACCTCGTCGCCCTCGCGGGCCGCGGCGCACAGGGTCTCGACCGCGGCGTAGTCCAGGCCCAGAACGGCGGCCATCGAGCCGG
>DATLFF010000092.1:0-2001 GCA_035524915.1 Gemmatimonadota bacterium
GTTGAACGACCAGTGGTCGTTCAACCTGGGCCAGCGCTACGACGAGGAGGAGGGAGCGAGCGGCGAAGACAACCCCTTCAGCGACATTGTCGGCGGTTCCATCTTACGCGACCGGCTATGGCTCTGGGGTTCCTGGGGGAAGCCGGAGGAGAAGGACGACCCGCCCGCCGCCGCACCCGCTCTCGCCGACGCGTTCCAGACCGGCCTGCGGGTGGGGTACCAGGGGACGCCCGACCAGTCCCTCAACCTGGGCGGGCTGAACCCCGGCTTCCTCGACGGCGGTCTGTCCCTGGACGGCCAGAACTACGGCACCCGGCTCCGGATCCAGGCCAACGGCGCGCAGCGGGGGCCGGGTGGCTCGATCCCGGACCTGGCGGAAGCGTCACCGCTCCTGCTCTTCGAGAGCCTGGGGGGCTCCACCGGCGAAGTCGTGCGGGCCCACCTGCTGCACGACGGCGCGGGGCCGATCTCGGTCGAAGGGTTCGCCGTTCTCGAGCCGGTCGAGACCACGAGCGGTCTCCGCGAGCGCTTCGACGAAGCGCTCCAGGGCGCCGCCGCGAAGGTCACCGCCACGGTGGAGGCGTACTGCCTGGACAAGGCCAAGATCCCGCTCTCCCAGGGCGAGCTCTTCCGCCTCGCGCCGCGCGCGGTCCAGGAGGCCTACGCCCACGTGGGCGGCATCCTGGACGCGGCCGAGCGGCTCCGCGACGCCGGGGGGCTGACGCCGGACACGAATCCCGCGAGCTATTTCCATTCGATCCGCCAGTGGGCCGTCTGGACCCGGGCGGAGGGATACGATCCGCAGGGCTTCGTGGAGGCGTTCGTCGAGCACACGCGGAAGAACGTGGAGGAGGGCGGCCAGCGCTGGACGGACGAGATCGAGCAGATCGTGCGGAGGAGCGCCGAGGGGCGCTGGCGGGACGTCGAGAGCGTGCTGGAGGCGGCCGCGGCGGCCTCGCGGTGAGGACTTCCTGATCGGAGGAGCGATGCGGCGACGCAGGTGGGTGACCGGAACGGGGGCCGTCCTGGCCCTGCTGGCGGGCGCCTCCGGCGCGCGCGCCCAGTTCGACCTGCAGGTCCTCGACGGCGGCAAGCCCGTGCCGGACGTCCGCGTGACGGTGGTCCGGGAAGGCGCGCGCACGACGCTTCCGGGGGCGACCGGGGCGGACGGGAGCTTCGATCTGTCCGTCCTCGACTTCGGGAAGGGGACGCGGCTCGACGTCTGGAAGCGCCAGTGCGTGGACGGCCGGGTGGAGCTGATCCTGGCCGAGGAGGGCACGACCGGGGTCTGCGTGGACGAGGGACAGCGGGCCGGCGATGACTGCTCGTGCGAGAAGATCGGCGTCGCGATCTGGGACGGGAGCGGCTGGGTGGTGGACATCGGCATCCCCGGCGGACCGGGCGCGATCCAGCCGATCGGCGCCATCGTGAACCATGCCCCCCCGCTCGCGTTCGGCTTCGGTGGCGGGTTCAACATCTTCCCCAACCTGAAGGACGTGGTTGGCGACCAGCCGAACCTGGCCAGCTCGGACGTCTCCTCGAGCGCCCCGTTCGTGGAGGCCGCGCTCGAGCACCGGGTCGGGCGGCAGTTCGTGGTGGGCACGGACTTCACGTACAACTTCTTCGACACCTTCACCCAGACGTTCAACCCGGTGAACGGCGGGCCGACCTCCAGCCAGATCGACTACGACGTCATGAGCGCCGGGCTCTACGGCGCCTGGCGGCCGCGCCCCTGCTTCGGCGGCCTCCTGGGACTCTTCTTCGGCTTCGGGGGCGAGTACGTCTGGAACGTCGCCACCGTGACGACCCGCTACCCAGGTATCCTGGTCCCGGTAATGGACGAGCGCAGCGAGAGCGGACTCCAGGGGACGGTGCGGACCGGCTTCGACTGGTACTTCAACGAGCGCAGCTCCCTCCGCCTGGGGGCCACCTACTCCCGGGGCGAGTCGGACCGCGCCGACGAGCGGGTGGGGCTGGAGGCCAAGTTCATGTGGAACCTGA
>DATLFF010000093.1:0-3615 GCA_035524915.1 Gemmatimonadota bacterium
GGCCCGGGATCGCGCGGCGGAGAACTCATCCTCGAGACGGATCGCGGCGCATATCGGATCTTCGCTCACCGGACCGGGGCCTGGAGCGCGGACACGCTCGTCCTGGTCCACCTGGAGCCGCTCTTCGCCGAGCCGCTCTCCGACGCCGAAATCGTCGAGCGCTACCGGCTGACCCCCCGGGAGACCCAGGTGGCGCGGCTCCTCGCGGCGGGCCGCTCGAACGCCGAGGTCGCCTCGGATCTCGCGATCAGCCCCCACACCGCCCGCCGGCACACCGAGCGCGTCCTGGCCAAGCTGGCCGTCGCCTCGCGGGCCCAGGTCGCGGACGCCCTGCTCCAACGCTGACGCGCCCCGCGTCGACGGACTCGCGGCCCCCCGGGCCGCCCAGGGATGCCTCCCTACTGGCGCGTGCCGCTCACCTGGTAGGTCTCGGTGCAGAACGTGACGTCGGAGCCGTCCACGTGCTCCACCACCATCTGGTCGGTCATCACGATGCCCGAGTCGTCCCGCTCGAACACCGCGTCGTAGGCCACCCGCAGGGTGTTGCCGGCCCCGTCGCCGGCCTCGCCGCCGCCCGTGCACATCCCGGTCTGCGGGTCGTAGACGCATATGATCGGGTCGACCTGGGGGTGCAGCGCGCGGACGAAGAGCGAGCTCGTCCCGAAATCGTGGGCGATCCGTCCGTTCGCCGAAACCGCCAGCGGGGCCGGGCAGGTCCCGTCGGCGCTCACGAGCGTCCGCTCGTAGGACCAGTCCCCCGCCACCTCGTCCCCCGGGGGGGGACCCGCGGTCTGGGACTGGCAGGAGAAGTTGACCGTCGTCGTCTGGCCGCTCTGGACTCCGGCCGAGACGGGTTCGGTCGGGCAGGCGAAGCCGGTCGGCGCCTCCACGGCGACCTCGTAGGCGCCGGGCGCGAGCCCGCTGACGAGGTAGGTCCCGCTCGATCCGGTGGTGGCCGTGCCGACCACCGAGCCCCCCTGGGAGACCGTGACAACGGCCCCTCCGAGACCCTCTCCGCCGGCGGTGACCTGACCTCCGATCGCTCCGGTCGGCGGCGGACAGGCCAGGTTCACGACCACGACTTCGCCCGCATCGACGTCGGTCTGAACGTCGCCACAGGTGCGGCCATCGACGGTTCCGCGGACGCGGTAATCGCCCGGCTCCACCGCGGTGAAGCGGTAGAAGCCCGTGGCGTCCGTGGTGGTGGTGCGGAGCGCCGTGCCCGCCGGGGTCAACAGGTCGACGGTGGCGCCAGCGACCCCGATCCCTCCGTCGGTCACGCGTCCCTCCACCGTCCCGGTGGTGGGCGACGGGGGCTGGAATTCGATCGTGGTCCGGCTCGAGACCACCGACACGTTCGGGTCGGGGGCCCCGGTGGGGCCGACGGCGCTGTCCGTGGCCCGGGCCGTCCAGCAGACGTCGACGACCTGGGCGGCTCCGCCCGGATCCACCGGATTCTCCAGCACGAACTCGACCGTGTGCTCGCCGGGCCCGGCCAGCGGGCGGACCGGGTTCTCCAGGATCGACGTCGGCAGCGTCCCGTCGTCGGAGGTCCCGCACTGGCCGTCCGCTCCCGGCGTGCGAGCCTCCACCGAGGCCCCGGCGAAGCCCGGATCGGTCCCCACCGCGACCGTCACCACCGCCCGGTAGGTGGCCGCGTTCGTCTGATCCTGAGCCGGCGGAACGAGCACGAAGTCGACGCTCGGCGGCGCGCGATCCAGCACGTGACTGAAGGTGAAAACGGACTGGTTGCCGGCCCGGTCGCGGGCGCTCACGACCACCTGGACGGGACCGTCGGGGAGCCCCGAGACGTCGATCGTCACCGTGGGGAGGTCGACCGTCACCGGCAGCGATCCGCCGCCCGACACCGAGGCCGTCACGCTGGCCGGATCGACGCCCGAACCGGGGCCGCCGTCTCCTGGCGGGTCGGTGACCTGGATCGTGAACGCGTCGACGTTCACCGGAGACGACGTGACGGGCGGCTGGGCGTTGGAGAAGACCGGCGCGGTGTTGTCGTCCGCGGAGCCGCCTTCCCCGACCAGGCGGAAGAAGGCCTCCTCCTTGCGGTCGCACGCCGCCAGCGCGGCGACGGCCGCGAGGAGCGAGGTGAGGCCCGCGCGGCGGATCACCGGGGCTCCAGCGAGATCAGGACCTTGGCCGCGCCCATCCACTGCATGTCCAGGTCGTCGGACTGGCCGCTCATGCCGCCGCCCTCCACCCGGAAGCCCCACCGGTGCCCCGGGGCCCACCAGTCGATGCCAACCCGGGCGGCGAGCCGGCCGCCGCCCTCCGAGCGGCTCTCGCGGGCGAGGCGGTTGGGTGACTCGTACTCGGTGACGGCGTCCCCCTGGTTGAGGGCCCACAGGAACCCCAGGGCGGCGAAGAGGCGGCTCTCGGGTCCGATCTGGATCCCGGTCGATCCGAAGGCGCCCAGCGTCAGGACGTCGAGGTCCACCGCGTGGCCGACGGCGTCCAGGGGGTCCCCCGTGCGGGTAAAGGTCTGCTCGACCCGGAGTCCCGGCGTGTAGCTCACCTCGAGGCCGAGCCCGAGCGCCCGCAGGGGCGAGTACTCGACCACGCCCTGGAAGAGGGGGCGGGAGTCCGCCACGTCGCACGTCTGCTGCGGGGGGGTGCCCTCCTGGTCGCAGGCCAGCTCCAGGTTGGTCCAGATGCCGTAGCCGCCGCCCACCCCGACCCGCACCCGGGGCAGGGGGTGGTCGTCCGCGAAATCGCGCGCGGGGAACGGCGCGGGGCGGGCCGGGTCGGTCCGGGGGGTCTCGCGCACCACCTCGACGTCGCCCGAGACCAGGTCCACGACCGCGTCGTCCCCCCAGGCGAAGGCTCCCACGGCGCGGCACCGCGGCTCCCGCGCGCAGATCGCCTCGTAGGGCTCGCCCGGCGGCACCAGGACCGCGCCGCGGCCGTCGGGCGCGGGGGCCTCGTAGACCGTCACCCGCGTCCCGGGAGAGAGGTCGAAGAGCACGGTCACGAGCTGGATCCGGCCGGCCGCATCGGTGCGGCCGAGGGTCCAGTCCTCCCCTCGATCCGGAACAGCACCTCGACGCCGGCCGCCGGCTGGCCCTGGCTCCGGAGCTCGATGGCGAAGGACTGCTGGGCGTGCGCGCGGGCGGCGGGGGCCAGGAGCCCGGCGGCGAGCGCGAGGGTCGGGACTGCGGTGCGGATCGAGCGGATGCGGGTTCCTCCGGAGGCAGGGTTCGAGCGAGCGGTACCCTACCACCGGAGGGGCGAGGTCGTCAACGTCGGGAGCGGGGCCGACCTCTGCCGAGGCGAGGGTCGGCCCGCGTCCCGGGGCCTACAGCCCGTCGGCCAGCCGCTCGAGCGCGGCCCTCAGGGCCGCGCCGGCGCGGACCCCGACCTCGTCCACCACCCGGTCGACCACCAGGGGATAGAACACCCCCTCCGGACGACCGTCGGCGTCGAACGCCACCGCTTCGGGAGCCACTCGGGCGACCTCCTCGGCGATCAAGCCCAGATGCATCCCGGCCGGGTCGCCCCACGGGGCCCGGTAGCGGAAGGCCACCGGCCGCAGGCCGAAGAGCGTGGCGTCCCCCGGCAGGAGGTGCATCACGTCGGTCTTGAAGCGGGCCGACGAGG
>DATLFF010000094.1:0-2163 GCA_035524915.1 Gemmatimonadota bacterium
GGCCGTCGCGAGGCGCTTGGTCGGCAGGATGATGCGGGGCCGAAGCGCCGGGAGCTCTTCGATCAGCGGAATCGTGGGCTCGATCTCGTCGGCGGGCGGGAGCACCACCGCGAGCGGCATGGCCGGCGGCCGCTCCATGACGCGCCTCAGCTCGGCCTGCTGCTCCGCCGCACTCTCCAGGCGCCATACCGCCAGCGCCCCCGGCTCGCCCGGCCAGCTCCGGTCGCTCTCGAACGTTTGGAGGTGGGTATAGGGAAAACGGAGCAGCGCGAGCGTCGTCTCGGGGTGCACGGGTCGCCTCCTGGGTTGACGGGTACCGGGCCCCCAGGATGCACACGCGCGATCATCGGGCGATCATCACGCGCGCAGATCGTGGTGCGCAGGCTGCCCGCCGCCTGGCGGTAAGCCATACCGGGTGGGACGGAGGGCGGGCCGGCGCGTCCCGGGCCGTCTGCCGACGAAGCACCGGAGCACGTTTGCGGGAGCTCCCCGTCCGAGAGCAGGATTGACACCGCCGACTCCTCCTGTACTTTGTTGCGCAGAGTACTCTATTTCACATGGAATCGGGTGGAGGATCCTGATGGGAGCACGACGTAGTTACGGCCTCGCGAGGGGCGCATGAGCCGCATACTCGCCGGATTCCGCGGCTACGCGGCGGACGCCCGGGCCGCCCTCACCCACGCCCCGGTCGAGGTGGGGCTGGGCTGGCTGGTCGCCTTCTCGGCCTCCTGGGCGATCGCGGTCCAGGACGCGGGTGTGCTGGAGGCCTGGACCCGGCTTGGCATCGCGGTCGCGATCGCGCTGCCGATCGTCTTCGGCGCGAGCATCCTGCACGCCGCCGGCGCGATCGAAGGCCCCACCCGGTGGGGGATCACGGCGGGGGCTCTCGCCGCCGGGGCACTGTACGGCGCCTTCTTCTTCGAGCCGGTGCTCTCGGAGGTCTGGCGGAGCTGGCTGCTGTTCGGCGCCTCCGTCTCGGTCCTGACCCTGACGCCCCTGGCGATGCCGGCGCGCGCGTCGTACGGGGAAAGGGACGCGACCGGCCGCTGGAGCGCGCTCGCCGCCGAGCGCTCCCGCTTCTGGATCTTCTTCCAGCGCGGCGTCGCCCGTGCCATCACGGTCTACGGGATGGCGCTGCTGCTGGCGACCGGCCTGTCGGGCGCCATCGCGTCGGTGGACACGCTGTTCAACCTGCACGCGGCCGACGGGGAGACCTACTTCCACGTCTTCGCGTGGATCGTGATCGGCGTGGGCACGTGGGCGATGGCGGGGGCCGCGCTCGATCTGGCCGCGACTCAGGACGTGGACCGCGAGCTCGCGCTCGCCTGGGCGCGCCGCGTGGGGCTCTACCTGCTGCTGCCTCTCCTGCTCGTCTACACGGCGATCCTGTACGCCTACATGGCGCGTATCGCCTTCCTGGCGGAGGTCCCGCAGAACCTGGTCTCGCCGCTGGTGCTCGTGGCCGGGGCGATGTGGCTGGCCGGGGCAATCGTGCTGGAGCCCTTCCACTGGCTCGAGGACTCGCCCGTGGCCGCCCGCATCCTGCGCTTCTTCCCGTGGCTCGCCGTCCCCCTTGTGGCGCTCGGCATGTGGGCGCTCTGGCTGCGCGTGGACCAGTATGCCTGGACCGAGTTCCGCTACGTGCGCATGGCAGCGCTGGCCGGGCTGCTGGCGCTGGCGATCGCGGGCATCGCCCACCGCCTCCGGGGCCGCCCGCCCATCCTGAAGGAGATCCCCATCGCCATGGCGCTCCTGTTCCTGTTCTCGGCCACGGGGCCGTGGGGGGCGGCCGCGGCGTCGCTCCGGAGCCAGCAGGCCCGGCTGGTCGAGCTGACGGCGGCGGTCGATACCGGTGCGGTGGCCGGCGATCCGGATGACCCCCCCGCTCAGGGCGCCAGGCCGCTGACGCGCGGCGGGCGCGCCCCCACAACGGAGGAGACGGAGTTGGCCGAGGTGGTGCGATACGTCCGCGACCACTTCGGCATGGAGGAGGCCGAGGAGGTCGTACCCGCGCCGCTGCTAGCGCGACTGGAATCCAACAACCTGCTGTGGGGCGGCCGCCGCGACCCCGCCGCGGAGCTCGAGCGCGTCCAGATCTACGCCCGCCTGGACCGGTACGAGGGCGTGGCGGGGATTCCGGCCGGCACGCTGTACAGGTTCAAC
>DATLFF010000095.1:0-3561 GCA_035524915.1 Gemmatimonadota bacterium
GGGTTGCTCGTCGTCATGTTCGGGGGCGACGCGACCCCCAGCGCACGCCTCCTCGTCGTCGACCGGGACGGGTCGCTGGTGGCGCGGCTCCTGACCGGCGTCCTCGGGCAGGGCCCGGTGGGCGAGATCGTCGAAGTCGAGACCGTCGATCTCGAGGAGGGGCGCCGCCGGATCGAGGACGGCGACGCGTCGGGGCTCCTGGTCATCCCGGAGCGGTTCGGGCGGGCGGTGCTCGACGGGGAGCCGGCGACCCTCGAGCTCGTGACCAACCCCTCCCAATCCATCCTGCCCGGCATCCTCGAGGAGATGCTCGACCTCGCGCTCGAGGCCGCCGAGGTACTGCGCCGTCTGTTCGACGAGCCGATCGACCGCATCCTGCTCGACGTGGACGCCGAGCGCTCGCCGGCCGACTCCACCGTGGCCTCGATCGCGACCGCGTTCAATCAGGCGGGGGAGGGAGCGCGGGAGTGGCTGCTCCCCCCGGCGATCGAGCTCGAGACCGTAGCGCTCGCCGAGGGCGAGGAGTTCGACTTCGGCCGCGCCTTCTTCCCCGGCATGCTGATCCTCGCGCTCCTCTTCATGGCGACCGGCCTGTCGACTGACCTGTGGAGCGAGCGACGGTCGGGGACGCTCCGTCGCGCCGTGGCAGCGCCCCGTGGCGCGGGCACGCTGGTCGCGGGGAAGTGGCTCGCCGGTGCCGCCGCCCTCGCGCTCGTCTCGGCCGTAGGGCTCGCGGCGGGCCGCTGGGCCTTCGGCATCGCGATCGCGGACCCGCTCCTCGCGTTCCTGTGGCTTGCCCTGGTCGGGATCGGCCTTCTGGCCCTCTTCACCCTCGTCCAGCTGCTGGCGCGGAGCGAGCGCGCGGGGAACGTGCTGGTCAACGCGGTGACGCTTCCGCTCGCCATGCTGGGGGGAAGCTTCTTCCCGTTCGAAGCGATGCCGGCCTGGATGGCGGAGATCGGCCGGATGACGCCCAACGGCTGGGCGCTGCTCCGGCTGCGGTCGATCGTGGACGGGGCCGCCGAGCCGGGACTCCTGGGGGTGTCGGCGGTCGCGATGCTGGTCCTGGTGCTCGCGCTGGGCTGGATCGTGGCCCGGCGGCTCCCGAGCTGGGCCGCGTGAGCGCCTTCCGCGCCGCCCTGTTCGTGGCCCGTAAGGACCTCTGGTACATGCTGCGGCAGAAGGAGACCCTCCTCTGGACGTTCGCGATGCCGCCGGTCTTCTTCTTCTTCATCGGCACGATCACCGGGGGGTTCACGGGGAGCGGCGACGAGCCGGTCCCGCTCGAGCTCGTGGCTCCCGAGCCCGCCGGTTTCCTCGCCGAGGCGGTCGCTCTGCGGCTCGCGGACGAGGGCTTCGAGGTCCACCGCGTCGCCGCGGCCTCGTCCGACTCGCTGGCCGTCTCCCGCCGACTCACCCTGCCGGCGGGCTTCACCGACTCGCTGGCAGCCGGCGGGAAGGTGGTGGCCCGGCTGGAGCGCGCGGGCGAGCTGGACCCGGCGGCGCGCTGGGATCAGATCCGCGTGGCGCGGGCGGTCTACGGGCTCCTGGCCGACGCCGCGCTGGTCGCGAGCGGAGGCGAGCCGGTCGACGCCGCCGCGCTCGAGCGCGAGCGGGAGCGCCCCCGGCTCCTCACCCTGGACGTCCGCCCGCCCGGCCGCTCCCAGGAGCCGCCGATCGGGTTCCAGCAGGCCGTTCCGGGCACCATGGTCATGTTCACCCTGCTCGTGCTCCTGACGTCGGGGGCCGTCCTCCTCGTCATCGAGCGGCGCGACGGCCTCCTCCGCCGGGTCGCCTCGACACCGCTGCCGCGGGCCGGCGTCGTGGGCGGCAAGTGGGCGTCACGGATGGGGCTGGGGATCGTCCAGATCGGGTTCGCGATGGCGGTCGGCACCGCCCTGTTCGACGTCGATTGGGGGCCCGACCTGGGGATGGTCGCGCTCGTCCTGCTCGCCTGGGCGTCGCTGTGCGCCGGGCTCGCGATCGTCTCCGGGAACCTCGCGCGCACCGAGGGCCAGGCCATCGGGCTGGGAGTCTTCGCCGCCAACCTGCTCGCCGCCCTCGGGGGCTGCTGGTGGCCGATCGAGGTGACCCCGAAGTGGGCCCAGTCGCTGGCGCTCGCCATCCCGACCGGATGGACCATGGGCGCCCTCCACCGGCTGATGAGCTTCCAGGTCGGCGCGGTCGCGGCCCTGCCCCACCTCGTCGCGATCGCCCTCGCCGCCCTCGTCGTCGGATGGATCGCGACCCGGACGTTCCGCTACGCCTGAGCGCGGGGTGACGGCGACCCTGGAGGGTCAGAGCCCGATCGAGCCGCCGCCGGTCGTCAGGATCACGAGGTTGCAAAGGAGATAGAGGACCTCGTAGTACCAGCCCTGGGAGTCGTCGCCCCAGAAGCCGGACTTCCACACGACCGCCTTCTGGAAGATCGCGCCGAGCATGACGGCTGCAAGCGCGGCCGCGGCAGGCTGGACCCAGAGACCGACGACGAGCAGGATCGCCCCGGCCAGCTCGACCGCGCCCAGCGCGGCGGTCGCCGCCGGCGGCATCCCGATGCTCTCGCCCCGCTCGCGCGGCTTCCGCAGGTGGGCCCATCCGCTCCAGCCGAACAGGATCGCGATCCAGACGCGCAGCAGGTAGAGCGCGAGGTCGACGAAGTCGAGGAGCGCGGGAAAGAGCGGGGCATCGGTCACCGGGACAGCATACCCCGCAGCGCGGGGCCTTTACAAACCAGGAGGGAAACCGCGATCATCGGACCGATGCCGAGACGCCCGCTCCGCCCGATGGCAGGCTTCGTCCTGCTCGCGATCGCCGCCGCCTGCAGCACCGGCGATCCCGACACGAACCCCGCGGACGCTGGCCGGATCCAGCGCACCACCGCCAAGGTGGACAGCGCGCTGAACACGGCCCGCGAGCACATCCGGACGATCGACACGATCGGCCGGCGGTCGGAGTAGAGCGCCCCAGGGAGGAGTGCTCGGCTAGGCGATCGCGTCGCCGAAGGCGAGCGCCCCGGGAAGCAGCCGCCGGTAGAGCGCGGCTGCCACCCGCCGCGCCTCCAATCCCGGCCAGTCGGGCGGGAGCAGAGCAGGGGGGAGTTCGGGGTCCGGCCACGCAGCCCGAAGGTAGCGGAGGACGACGGCGAACCGGACGGCGAACGCCGTGGCGGGGTCAGGGACGTCCGTCACCAGCAGCGGCCCGAAGTCGTGCAGGAACGCCCGGTAGTGGCGCGCGACGGTGGGGAGGTCCCAGAGATCTTGGGTGAACCGGCAACCATCCCCGGGCGCGAACCGGTCGGCGCGGAACACCTCGATCCGCCCGCCGAAGCCCTGCTCATCGGCCGCGGTCCGGATCCGTCCGCCGCGGTCGCGCGGATGGATCGCGATGCCGGGGGCGAGCGGGGCGAACCCCTCGGCGTCCAGTGCCGCCTTGAGCCGAAGGCGGTCTGGCCGATCCTCGCTCTCGAAGGCATAGACGACGAGCGTCCAGCGCCCGTCCCAGCCGGGCTCCGGGGGATTCAGGATCTTATCCGCTCCGATCTCCATCTCCGCCCGTGCGAGC
>DATLFF010000096.1:0-8116 GCA_035524915.1 Gemmatimonadota bacterium
GTCCAGGATCATGTCCATCGCGGGGCATCCGATCGACGTGAACGTGAGGTCGATCTCGGCCACGCCGTCCTCGACGGCGACCCGGTAGACCAACCCCATGTCGACCAGGGAGACCGGCATCTCCGGATCGGTGATCCGGGAGAGCGCCTCCCAAACGCGGTCTTCGGCTGGCCCATCCACACGTCGAATCTACCGTAGCGCGGAGAGGGGACCAACACGCAGCCGCCGAGGAGTCTCCCGCTCCGAGGGGTCAGACGGCGCGGCCGGCGCGCCGCCCGAACGCGGTGTCGCCCCGGCCCTGGATCATCTCCACATAGCGCTCGTTCATGGGTCCGCGGGCTCGCCAGCGCTCCCACACCTCGTCCCACGTGATCGGCTCGTCGAAGAGCCAGCGCTTCGCGTCCGGATCGAACTGGCAGGGGAGCTCGTACTCGACCTCGAAGGTGCCCGTGGCCTCGTCGTAGTGGGCGGGGACGTCCACCCCCACCTCGGCGCAGAGCGGCACCACCGAGGCCATCCACGTCTGGCGGAGCTCGTCGTTCGTCTTCCCCTTCAGGCGGTACGAGAGCTGGCCGGTGTGGCGCTTCATCTCGTCGGGCAGGCCGAACCACTCGATCGACGTGGGGAACATCCAGTCGACCGCCTTCTGGAGCAGCTCCTTGACCTCGCCGCCGGCCTTCGACAGCCGCCGCATCCAGGACTCGCCGTGCCGCAGGTGGAAGTACTCCTCCTTGTCGACCTTGACGAGCGCGCGCTTCAAGGGCCCGTAGGAGGTGTTCTGGTGGACGTCGGAGAGGAGCACGATCCCGGCGCGGTCGAAGAACCCGTTCGCCACCGCCATCTCGGCCCAGTTCTCGAGCGCCTGGTCGAAGCCGTAGGGGTTCTTGAACTCGTTCGGCGCTCGGCCGAACACGAGCTGTTCCTTGTCCTCGCCGAGGTCCTCCAGCAGACGGTAGGCGATGTTGGCGTGCCCGAGCTCGTCCTGGATGACCGCGCTCACGGCGATCCGGCTGGAGATTGTGGGGGCGTCCTTGGCGGCCATGTAGTAGGCCGGCGCGCTCATGAGCTCCGTGTCGCCCTGCACCAGCATCTGGGTCTTCAGGGCCTTCATGTAGCCCGGCGTCATGTCGTCCATCGTTTCGACGATGAAGCCGTTGGCGAGCCGCTCCTTGAGCGCGGTGTCCTGGCTCGGGTCCAGCATGGTCCCCCCTATGGATTGATCTTCCAGATGGCGGCGCCGGCGCGCGTCCGTCCCGAGGGATCCCCGACGACCGTCAGGTCGACGTAGGACTCTCCTTTGTCGGCGTGCAGCGAGCGGGTCCCGTCGCTGTGGGCCTCGGCGGTGACGGTCCAGCCGGCCTGCGTCAGGGCGTCGCGGTACCAGGCGTAGCCGGCCTCCGGGTCCCCTTCGGACAGGATCGTTACGTTGGTGAGCGTCCCGTCGTCGTCGGTCAGGGCGTCCGCGCTCGAGATCGTGCTCTGGGGCGGGATGGGGAAGTCGGCCGGAATGTTCGCCGGGAGGGACACGGCCGCGGGCGCGGCTCCCCCGACGGTGTCGGCGGTCGGCGACGCCGGGTCGGCCGCCGCGTCGTCGTCGGCCTCGTCGGGGACCCTCGGCTCGCCGCCGTCGGCGCAGCCCGCGCCGTGCACGGCGATGGCGGCGACGAGAATCGGCAGAATCCAGCGAGGACGCGCGAGGACAGCCATGAGCCACTCCGGGCGGAGATGAGCGAGACGGACCGAAAGCGAGGGAGAGAGCGTACGGACGGCCTTCGCGGGCGTCAAGTTCCGCCGCCGGCGTGGACGATCGGGCACTCGACCCTGGATCTGGACGGTTTCGTGGCGCGTCTCGCCGCCCACCGGATCGAGCAGGTGGCGGACGTCCGCCGCTACCCCGCGTCGCGCCGCCACCCCCACTTCAACCGGGAAGTGCTCGAGGAGGTGCTCCCGGCGCGCGGCGTGCGCTACCGGTGGTTCGAACCGCTCGGCGGCCGCCGGGCCGGCCTTCCGGAGCGGGAGTCCCCCAACCTCGGGATCGAGACCGACGGCTTCCGCGGCTACGCCGACTACGCCCTCGGCGGCGAATTCCAGGCGGCGCTGGCCGGGTTGACGGGGTGGATGGAGGGGGGACGGACCGCGATCTTGTGCGCCGAGCTGCTCTGGTGGCAGTGCCATCGCCGGTTGATCGCGGACCAGCTGGTCGCGCGCGGCGGCACGGTCTACCACGTGCGGGACGACACCGCCGCCGAACGCCACGCGCTGTGGGACCTGGCGAGGGTCACGCCGGAAGGCGTGTTCTATCCTCCGACCCAGGCGGAGCTGGACCTGGAGTGACCGGAGGCCCCTCGATCCGCTTCGCCGCCGCTCGATTCCTCGCGACCGCCCTGACCGGGCTCGCGCTCGCCGCGCCCGCCCCGGCGCAGACCGACCTGGGCCTCTGGGACGAGTCGCCCGGCCCGCTCGTCCGGACGATCCGCCAGGGCATCGACGCGTATTACGGGTTCGACTACGCCGGAGCGCGGTCGCGCTTCGACCGCGTGGTCGCGGAGCGGCCCGACCATCCGGCCGGCTGGTTCCTGCGGGCCGAGGCGGCGTGGTGGATGTACATCAACGACCGCCGCAACGCGGGCGCGCGGCGGCGGCTGGAGAGCGACCTGGCGACGGCCATCGAGAAGGCCGAGGCGCGGCTCCGCGTCCAGCCCGACGACGTCGAGACCCTATTCATCCTGGGGAGCGCGTACGGCCGCCGGGGCATGCTGGCGGGCACCGAGAAGGACGCGTGGGGAGCCGCCCGCGACGCCCGCAGGGCCCGCGAGCACCTGGACCGCGTGCAGGAGCTCGACCCCGGCAACGTGGACGCGCTGGCGGCCCAGGGCCTCTACCAGTACTACGTGGGCACGTTCGGGGCGGTGACGCGCGCTGCGTCGCGGCTGCTGTTCGGTCTCCGGGGCGACCGCCGCCGCGGGCTCCAGTACCTGGACCGGGCCCGGACGCGCGGCGTCTACACCCGGACCGAGGCGGCCTTCTTCCAGGGCCTGTTCTACCTGCAGTTCGAGGACCGCCCCGAGCGGGCGCAGCCGATCCTGGACGGGCTCCGCCGGCGCTATCCGGAGAACCTGTACTTCGCCACCATGGCGGCCTACGCCCGCCAGCGGCAGGCGGACCTCGGGGCGGCGCGGGTGCTCTACGAGCGGACCCTCGAGCGGCTCGCCGCCACCCGCGTCTACGGGGCCGAGGGGGAGAGCATCACGCGGCTCTTCTACGGGCAGACCCTGCTCGCGCTGGGCGACCTGGACGGGGCCCAGCGCGAGTTCACCCGGGTGGTGGGGCTGAGGGCCGAGGAGTCCGACTCCTGGCCCCACGCCTACCTCTGGCTCGGCCGGCTCTCCGACCTGCGGGGCGAGCGCGAGACAGCGCGGCGCTACTACCGGAGAGTGATCCAGCTCCCCGACGCCGCCGACTCGCACGACGAAGCCCGCCGGCTGATGGGCACCCCGTTCGCGTCCGGGGACGTGCCGGCCCTGGTCTCGGGCGCCGACCGCTAGTCCGACGCGCGCACCCGCGGGGGCGCTACTCGACCGTCCAGTGGTTATCGGGCGACAGCTCCACGGTCTCGTCCACGGTGTGGGTTCCGCCCTCGTCGGTGGCGGAGAAAACCACCGTCTCCCCTGGCGTGGCGGACACGGTGAAGACGACCTCGCCGTTGGCCGGAACCGTGCCCAGCTCCGCTTCCCCGCCGCCTTCGTACGCCACCCGCACGACCATGGCGTGGGGCATGGGGTTGGAAACGGTGAGCATGCTGACGCTGGCGGTGGAGGGCTCCAGGCCGGCTTCGCCGGTGGTCTCCTCCTCGAACGCCGTGGTGTCGGCGGGAGCGATTTCCTCGTCCGCGTCGTCGCCGCCACACGCGACCGCGGTGAGGCCGATCGCGAGAGCCGCGATGCCGGGGATCGAGCGGAAGGGTGTGCGCATGGGCCGCCTCCTGGGGTAAGATGGTTGCCGTCTGAAGTCCACGGCGATCCAGCATAGCCGGCGCGGCGGCTGACGGCGAGGGGTCCCGGCGAGGGCCTGCCCGGGGAGCCCGATCCGCCGCCCATCCCGAAAGGACGCCACGCTGGAGATTCTCTTCGTCATCGATCCCGTCGAGGTCCTGATCCTGGAGACCGAGACATCGCTCCTCCTCGTGCAGGAGGCGGCGTGGAGGGGGCACCGTTGCGTTTCCGCCCACCTCCCCGATCTCTACCTCCGCGAGGGATCCGCCCGGGCCAGGGTGCGGCCCATCGAGGTGGACCTGGAGCGGCGCCCGCCGCACCGGATGGGGGCGCCCGAGGACCGCGCGCTGGAGTCGTTCGACCTGATCCTGATGCGGAAGGACCCGCCCGTCGACACCGACTACGCCCACGGCGCCACGATCCTCGCGGCAGCGGGCGACGAAGTGCCGGTGGTGAACGACCCGATCGGGATCCTGCTCTCGAACGAGAAGCTCCTCCCGCTGGAGATACCCGGCGCCGCGCCGCCCACCCTGCTCACCGCCGATCCCGAGGTGGCGGCGGAGTTCGCCCGCGCCCACGAGGAGGTGGTGGTGAAGCCGGTGAACGAGTTCAGCGGCCGCGGCATCATCCGGCTGTCCACGCGAGGTTCGGCGCTCGACGCCGACGCGGTGGGTGCGCTGGCGGCCCATCGCGGCCGGCACGTGCTGGTGCAGCGGTTCCTGCCCGAGGTGGAACGGGGCGACAAGCGGGTGTTCGTGCTCGACGGCGAGCCGATCGGGTGGGTGAACCGCGTGCCGCGCCCGGGCTCGTTCCTGGCGAACATCCACCAGGGCGCGTCGGTGGAGCCGACCGAGCTGACCGACCGCGAGCGCTCGGTGATCGAGGCCGCGCGGCCGATCCTCCGGGAGCGCGGCCTCGAGATGGCGGGCTTCGACTTCATCGGCGACTGGCTCACCGAGATCAACGTGACGAGTCCGTCGGCGATGCGGCAGATCGACCGGGTGATGGGAACGCGCCTGGAGACGGCCGTGGTCGACCGGCTGGAAGCGCTGGCGGCCGAGGGTCCCCGGCCGGTTCGATGGGGGCGGGCGTGAGGAATGGCGGCGCATCCGGCCGGAGACTCGTCCCGTGGGTGCTGGTGGCGTTCCTGGCGGTGGCCTGCAGCGGGGGCGGCCCCTCCGGGCCGGGTCCCGATCCGGGGCTCGACTCCGACGGCGACGGCCTGGGCGATGACGTGGAGATGGCGCTGATCCTGCAGTACCGCCCGGTGTGGGAGTGGGACGCCGCGGAGGAGATCTGGCCCATCTCGGTCGAGGAGTGGGCCGGCTACGGCGGCCGGGTGATGCGCGGGGCGGAGTCCCGCGAGTACGACGACGTGGCCAGCTTCGCGTCGGCCGCCGCGGCGCTCCCCGACGGGACCATGGAGACCGTGGCCGACATCCGCGCCGGCGCGGCGCCCTGCGCGGCGGGCGCCGGCTGCGACCACGCTCCCGTCTACGTCGACGCGGTCCCGGCCCGCTTCTCGCACCGCGGCCGCGGGAACCTGGTGTGGCTCCACTACTGGCTGTTCTTCCACTTCGACCGGAAGGTCCTTCCGCCGGCCACCGACCTGTCGCACTACGGCGACTGGGAGCACGTCTGCGTCCTGGTGTCGCTGGACGACCTGGGCGACCCCGATGCCCCGCCCGTGGGGGTCCACTTCCACCACCACGGCCTGCTCGACGTGGTCGACGCGGCCGAGTGGCACGCGGACCCCGCCTGCGCGGGGGGGACGTCGAGCCCGGGCTGCCGCGGCACCCGGCATCCCGCGGCGTACGTGGAAGCGAACGGCCACGGCATGTTCCCCGGACCCGGGGAGACGCTCCTGGGGCCCCACTTCGGGGAGCGCTCGAACGCCGCCGACATGCTGGACAATCCGGTCGTATTCCTGACTCCGCACTCGACGAACTCGACGAGCCCGGTCGACGACGCCATCCGCGCCTTCCGCGGCCGGTGGGGGCAGACGCCGGGCGCGAGCCCGTTCGGCCCCCTGGTGCCGACCCAGCCCTGCGACCATGACTGGGATGCCACGCCCACCCTGGGGGACTGGCTGCCCGGCTGCCGTACCTGAGACGGAAACGAAGACGGGCGCCGGTTTCCCGGCGCCCGCTCCCGATCCGTGTCCGACGCGGTGGCCTAGAAGAAGAACGACACGCCGCCCGAGGCCTCCAGGTTGTGGGACGTCTCGTCGCCGAAGATGATGTTGTCGCGCAAGTCGCCGCGGATCGCCCACGTCGGGCGGGTCGGGCGGTTGCCGAACTTCACACCCCCGGCCAGCGGCACGAGCGCGTGGGTCTCGCTGCCGCCCCCGGCCTCGGGGCCCGGCAGATCGAAGTCGTCGACCTTGATCGTGGCTCCGCCGACCCCAGCCCCCACGAAGAACTTCGCCCGGCTGGCGGAGGGGAAGGTGTAGTCGATCTCGAAGCTGTAGAGGTAGAGGTTGGTGTCGACGTCCTCACCGGGGAGGACCCGCGTCTCGTCGGCCTTCACCCAGTCGAAGTTGCCGCCCCAGCCCCAGCCGCTGGGGTAGTGGAGCATGAAGCGGATCCCAGCCATGACGTCGGTGTCCTCGGGACCGAGATCGTCGTCCCACTTGAAAGCCCCGACGTGGGCGTTGAATTCGTAGGGTGTGGCTTGGGCGCGCGCCTCGCCGGTCCAGGCCAGGACGACGAGCGCGAAGATGGATGCGAACGTGATGCGCTTCATGAGCACGACCTCCCGAATGACGGGTTCACCGCAAGCCCGGGTGCGCAGTACCCGCCGGGACTCCCCCGGTTCCCCGCGTCACTCCGGACGGAGTCGGCTCAGTTCACCGGCTGCGGGCCCCCACCCAGCAGGAAGATCAGCCCGAGAGAGAGCTGATAGTTGTTCGTGGTCGCGTCGTCCGCCCCGGTCGACTCGTCCGCGTCGATGTGGACGATGTGGTCGCGGAACTCCGCCCGCAGGCCCCACCAGGGGGCGCCGCCGTGGTTGTACCACAGCATCCCCAGGCCGAGCGGGATCAGCAGATGATCCGCGCTCTCGCCGCCGAGCGACTCCTCGAGCTCGGAGGGCTCGTAGCGGGCCTGGCCGAAGCCGATGAAGCCGAAGAAGTTGGCGCGCGTGGCCGAGGGGATCACGTAGCTGACTTCGCCGGCCCAGAAGAGGGACTCCCCGTGGTCCGTCTCGTCGCCCAGTTGGAACTCGCGGGTCGCCCGGTCGACCGCGGCGCCGAATCCGAGGCCGTTCGCCAGCCGGATCCCGGCTCGTCCGCCCAGCGCCGGCCGCGTACCGCCTTCGTCGAAGAAGATGTAGCCGCCGTGGGCGGCCACCTCGATGGTCGTCCCCGCGAAGGGACCGTCCTGCGCGCCGGCCGTCCCGCGCGCCAGCCCGGTCGCGGCGCCGGCGAGCGCAACGACGAGGCCGAACCGTGCAAACCCGCGAACCGTCATGGGCGATTTGCCTCCCGCTGGAAGTCCGCCAGCAATCTAGCGATGCCGGCCCGCGCGGCGAGCCCCCCGCGCCGAGGTTGTGCCGCGGGACCCTTCGAGGTACCCTGTCTCCATGCGTTTCACATGCCGGCCCAGGATCCTCGGAGCCGCCCTCGCGATCCTCCTGACGCCCGGTCTCCTCCCGGCCCAGGACGTGATCGGTCCGGCCTGGGAGGTGCGCGTCGTCGAGCGGGTGGACGCCGTGTACGGGGTCATCCGCGAGGTGGTCAGAGATCCCTCCCCCGCCGAGATACTGCGGGTTCAGATCGAGCTCGCCCGACACGGACACGATCCCGGCGTCCGGAGCGGCGCGCTCGACCGTCCGACCCGCCGCGCCCTGGCCGCCTTCCAGGCGGCCCGCGGCCTCGTCATCTGCTCGTGCCTGAGCTACGAGACCGTCGTGGTGCTGGGGATCGCGCCGGTGGTGGTCGCGCGGGAGGGAGACCCGCGCCGCGCCGCGTACGGCGCCGTCTTCATCGACCCGTGGGGATCGTCGTGGAGCCGCTACGGCTATGGCTCGAGCGTCTACTACGGCCATTTGCCTGGCGGGGTCCGGATCGGGCACGACCCCTACGGTCGGCGCGTCGAGCACCGGCCCCACCCGCCCGCCCGGCC
>DATLFF010000097.1:0-3423 GCA_035524915.1 Gemmatimonadota bacterium
GAACACGAGCCGCCCGGGATTCGTATGTTCTGGTGACTCCAAGGAGGTCCGCCATGCGCCGAACCGCGCTCTCGCTCGTCCTGCTCGCCCTGACCGCCACGGCCGCCTGCGCCCAGGGCGAGGGCGCCCCCCGGCCCGCCGACGTCGGCGAGCTCCGACCCGCCGACGCCACGCTCCGCCAGCGGCTGAGCTCGATCCAGTACCGGGTGACGCAGGAGGACGCCACCGAACGGCCGTTCGGCAACGAGTACTGGGACGAGCATCGCGCGGGAATCTACGTCGACGTGGTTTCCGGCGAGCCGCTCTTCAGCTCGCTCGACAAGTTCGATTCGGGGACCGGCTGGCCGAGCTTCACGAAGCCGCTCGAGCCGGAGAACGTCTGGACGCTGGAGGACCGCTCCCTCTTCATGGTGCGGACCGAGGCGCGATCCGTCGGCGCGGACTCGCATCTCGGACACGTGTTCGACGACGGTCCGCGGCCCACGGGCGAGCGCTGGTGCATCAACTCGGCGGCGCTGAGGTTCGTGCCGGTGGATCGGCTGGAGGAGGAGGGGTACGGGGAGTACCTGCGGCTGTTCCGGCGCTGACGCCGTAGTCGAGCAGCCCCGTGTGCATCGTCATACGCCACTCCCCGTCCACCCGGGCGTAGACCTTTCCGGCCCGGCCCTTCCAGTGCTGGACGGCGCCGTCCGCCCGGCTCCTCCAGAGCGTGTCCACGTCGACCACCGCGAGCGCGCCGTCGGCCTCGGGCGTGACCTCGATCCGCGCGATTTCCCGGCGGTTGTGAACCAGCTCGTGGGTTGCGAACAGCTCCCCCCACGCCGCCGCCCACCGTGCGCGGTCGAACCGGCCGAGGACGAAGATCCAGCGGGCCGGATCGTGGTCGCGAGGGCTCGGCGGCCACGGCCAGACCATGTCGGGATGGAAGAGGTCGAGGAGCGTCTCCACGTCGAGCGCGTCCCAGGCGCGGGTCTCGCGGTCGACCATGGCCCGGATTTCGGCCTTCGGATCCTGCATGCGGGCCTCCTTCCGCGTGGGCACGTTACTCCGGAGGGGGTGGAGGTTCCACCGGCACCGGTGGACGCCGCTCTCCCAGCCGAGTATCTACGGAGCCGGGTGCCGTCGAACCCCGTTCCGGGAGGTGATCTCGATGGATGCTCGCCCGCTCCTCCGCCGGGCGGCGGCGGCGGCCGCGCTGGCCGCGCTCTCCGGCGCATCCGTCCCGGCGCGGGCCCAGGACCGCCCCGTGGGCCCGACCGCCTCCGTTTCCGTCTCCACCGCCCCGTCCGTCCGGCTGGAGGTGGCGCCCGAGCCGATCCCCGTCGGGGGGACCGGCACTCTGGGGGTCCGGGTGACGGGGTTGGGCGACATCGCGGGGCGGCGGGTCGTCCGGCTCGTCAACGCCTCCCCCGAGGTGGTCCGGCTGGAGGGCGGGCCGGAGGTCGTGCTGGTGATTGAGCCCGGGGACGTGAGGGCCGATGGATCGTGGTCGACCGATCTCGCGCTGACCGCTCTCGGGCCGGGGGCCTGGCGGATCCGGGTCGCCGGTCCCGCCACCGTCGCGGGGGATGCGCCCGTGGTCGGCTACCGCCCGCCGTCGGAGCCGCCGTTCACGCCGCCGCCGGGAGTTCCGCGAGTGGTCGATCCGCCCTCGGGAGTTCCGCGACCGGTCGATCCGCCGCCGGCCGCCCCCACGCCGGGAGCCGAGCCGTGGCGCCCGCGCGCCGCGCTGGCGGTGGCCCGGGGCCGCTGGGCCGAGGCGGGCATCTCCGACTACGAATTCGTGGTCGAGCGGGTGTGCTTCTGCCCGCCGGAGTGGCGGGGCCCGGTCCGGGTCGAGGTCCGGAACGGGGTCGTGGTCCGGCGGACGTACGTGGAGGACGGCCGCCCGGTGGCCGGAGACCGCGTGGACATGTTCCCGGGCGTCGAGGGAATCTTCGAGTTCGTCGAAGAAGCGCTGGACGAGAATCCGCACCGGATCGACGCGCAGTACGATCGTGTCACCGGACGACCCCTGCGCGTCTGGGTGGACTACGACGAGCGGATGGCCGACGAGGAGCGGGGGTTCACGACCTCCGACCTGGTGGTCACGGGGTGATCCCCGCGGACCGGCGGGTGGACTCGCCGCCGGCCGCCGACGACATTCACGGCTCCATGCTGGAGACGATCCGCACCAAGGTCGACGCCGGTGAGCGCCTGACGCCCGCCGAGGGCGAGTGGCTCCTGACCGCCGCGCCTCTGGCCGAGCTGGGTCCGCTGGCCGACGCGGCGCGCTTCCGCCGCCACCCGGCGCGCGAGGTCACCTACGTCCTCGACTCGAATCCGAACTACACCAACGTCTGCGACGTCGACTGCGTGTTCTGCGCGTTCTACCGCCACGAGGGCGACGCCGGCGCCTACACGCATTCGGTGGAGGAAGTGCTGGAGAAGGTCGCCTGGGCGGTCGAGCAGGGCGCGACCACGGTGCTCCTCCAGGGGGGCGTGAATCCCGCGATCCCGTACGAGTACTACCTCGACGTCGTGCGCGAGACCGTGGCCCGCTTTCCGGGCGTCACGCCACACTACTGGAGCGCGGTCGAGATCCAGCGGATGACGGGGATCTCCGGCCGGCCGCTGCAGGCCGTGCTCGAGGACCTCTGGGACGCCGGCCAGCGGACGATCCCCGGCGGCGGCGCGGAGATCCTCTCCAACCGCGTCCGTCGGAAGCTCGGCAAGCGCAAGGGGGACGCCTCGGCGTGGCTGGACGTGCACGAGACCGCCCATCGGGTCGGCTTCCGCACCACGGCCACGATGATGTACGGCTCGATCGAGACGGCCGCCGAGCGCGTGGAGCACCTGGAGGCCGTGCGCGCGCTTCAGGATCGGTCCCGGGCTCTCGACCGGGCGACCCGCGGTGACCGGCCGGGGGACTTCACGGCGTTCATCCCGTGGTCCTTCAAACCCGGCAACACGCCGCTCGAGAAGGTGAAGCCGGTGCAGGAGGGTCCCGCCGCCTATCTCCGGATGATCGCCGCGTCGCGGCTCTACCTGGACAATGTGGACCACGTCCAGGCCTCCTGGTTCAGCGAGGGCAAGAAGACGGGTCAGGTCGCGCTCCACTTCGGCGCCGACGACTTCGGGGGGACCCTCTTCGAGGAATCGGTCCACGCCGAGGCCGCGTTCGTCAACACGACGTCGGTGGCCGAGATCCGGACCCTGATCCGCGAGGCCGGCTTCGAGCCGGTGCAGCGGACCACGCTCTACGAGCGTCTGCCGGAGACCCCGCTCGACGATCTGGCCGTCCACGCGCCTCGGCGATCGGGGCGGTTCGACCCGGCGGCGCTCCCCGTCCTCGACTGACGCTCCCCCGCGCGGGGGTCAGATGAGCTCGATCTCCCCGACCGGATGGATCAGCCCGGCGGCGGCTCCGCGCTCGAACAGCGT
>DATLFF010000098.1:0-13805 GCA_035524915.1 Gemmatimonadota bacterium
CTCCGTGGCGTGGCCCTGGTACGTGCCGCTGGGCGCGGCCGTCACGACGGCGACGGGCTGGGCGCTGTCTCTTCGCGCCCCCCTTCCAGCAGGTCGAACGCCGCGCTGATCTCGGAGTGGCTCCCCACCAGCACCAGCGACTCGCCGGCCATGATCCGATGGTCGGGCGGCGGGTTGGTGCGCGGGGTCTCGCCGTGCACCACCGCGATGATCGTCGCGCCCGTCCGCCGGCGGAGATCCAGCTCGGCGATCGTCGCCCCGTCGGCCGCGCTCCCCTCGGTGACGTAGAAGACCGCGGTGGTCCCGGCCGCCAGCACCTCCAGCACCGCGTCCGATACGCGGCCGGCCCCCCGTGGCCCGCGAAGCCGCAGGTAGGAGTCCCCGCGGAGCACCTTGGCCTGCGCCTCGATCACGTTCGGCGGCACGTGGAACTTCTCGAGCACGCGGGTGAAGATCTCGATGGAGGACTCGAACTCCTCGGCCACCACCTCGTCGGCGCCGGCGGCCGTGATGGCGTCGATCTCGGCCACCATGCGGGTCCGGACGATGATGTGGACGTCGCGGCTCATCGAGCGCGCGATCTTGACCGCGGTCAGAACCGCCCGGAAGTCGGTGATCCCGATCACCAGCACGGCGGCCCGCTCGATGCCGCACGCCTCCAGGACCTCCCTCCGCGTGACGTCGCCGAAGAGGATCGGTTCCCCATCGGCGCGCCCCCGGCGCACGGCGTCGCCGTTCAGGTCGAGGGCCACGTGCGGGATCTGCACGCTCCTCAGCACCCGGGCGAGGTTCCGGCCGTTCACGCCGTAGCCGACGATCACCACGTGGCCCGTCCCGGACTTTGCTTCCGGGATCTCCACCGGCTTGGGGCGCGGCATGAACGGCAATCCCTGGAGCCGGGCCCCGATCGCCGGCGCGACCCGGACGAGGAACGGCGTCGCCGCCATCGTGCCGATCGCCGCGGCCAGGAACACCTGGTAGGCGGACGCCGGCATGAGTCCCGTCACTAGCCCGACCTGGGCCACGACGAACGAGAATTCTCCGATCTGGGCCAGCGAGAGCCCGGCGATGGTGGCGGTCCGCAGGGGGTAGCCCAGCGCGAGCGCGGAGCCACCGGCCACCAGGGCCTTGATCGCCATGACGCCGATCACCGCCGCGGCGACGATGGCCGAGTTCGCCACGGCGAACTCGACGTCCAGCAGCATCCCGATCGCGATGAAGAACAGGCTCGTGAAGACGTCCCTGAACGGCGCCATCTCCGCCACCACCTGGTGGCTGTACTCGGACTCCGACACGAGGATCCCGGCGAGGAACGCGCCCAGTGCGAGCGAGAAGCCGAACGACTCGGTGACGACCGCCATCCCGAGTCCCGCCAGGAGCGCCCCGAGGACCAGCAGCTCCCGGAGCCGGGTGGCCACGATGGCGTGCAGGAGCCGCGGCATGACCCTGCGTGCGACCAGGAAGACGCCCATCACGATCAGGGTGCCGAAGCCGAGGCGCGCGGCGACCTGTCCGGCGGTGGTGCCCTCCTCGCCCGCCAGGGCGGGGGTGAGGAGGATCATGGGCACCATCAGGAAGTCCTGGAAGAGCAGGATCCCGATCAGGAGCTTGCCCTGCGGCGTGTCGATCTCCCGGCGGTCGGAGTAGAGCTTCAGCAGGATCGCCGTGCTCGACAGGACCGCCAGGAAGCCGTAGAAGATCGCCAGCGGGACCGGCTGGTCGAACGCGAGAAGAACCGCGGCCGCGAACCCGGCGGTCCCGGCCGCCTGAAGCGAACCGCCGAGGAAGAACGCGCGTCCGACCTCGCGCAGGCGCTCGAGCGAGAATTCGAGCCCCACAGAAAAGAGGAGGAAAACGACCCCGATCTCGGCGAACGCCTCGATCAGGTCGGGGTCGGTGACCAGCCCGAGGCCGTGCGGGCCGATCAGGATGCCGGTCAGCAGGAAGCCGATCACGGCCGGCGCCCGAAGGAGATGGCTGACCAGAGTCACGAGCACCGCCGCGCCCAGGATGACAACGAAATCGGTGAGGAACGGGATCCCCCCGTGCGCGGTTTCCAGGCCCGGCATGGGCGCCAAGGTACGCCCGTGGGCAAACCTCCGACAGCCGAGGCCGGGGCCTTCCCGACAGACCTGGCCGTGCGCTCTTGCTACGATGGAGATACGGACGGGAGGTCGACGGAAGGGAGGTCCCCCGAATGGACGGCCGACAGCTTCGCGCCCGGCGCACGCGGATTCTGGCGGGCGAGCACGACCGGCGCCTCCGGCGCGCCGCGATCGTGGTGGCGATCGCGCACGCGACGGTGATCGTGTTCTTCGTCGCGCCCACGGCCCGGACCGGATACGAGTCGCGGGGTCTCGAGCTCTCGGTCGCCGACATGCTTCCCGAGGTGCACGTTCCGCCTCCGCCCGAGGAGATCGCCCGGCCGGCGACCCCCGTGGTGGGATCGGAGGAGACGGTCGAGGAGCTCACCATCGCCGAGACCTCGATCGTGGCCTACCAGACGGTCTCCGAGGCCCCGGTGGCCGGACCGCCGCCCGCTCCCGCCGTCCAGGAGGAGCGACCGGGGTTCGCGTTCACGCCCTACACCGTGAAGCCGCGCTGCCGCGAGAACTGCGAGCCGGAGCGGATCGTCGAGCACGTGAGGGTCCTGCGCCTGCCGGGCGCGGAGTGCTCGCTGGTGGTCGGGATCCGGATCGACTTGCAGGGGCGCGTGACCGCCACCGACGTGCTCCGCTCGAGCGGCGTCCCCGCCTGCGACGCGGGCGTCGTCGAGTGGGCGCTCACCACCGCGTGGACGACCGCGTACAATCGCGATCAGGCGGTGGAGGTGTGGATCGCCCAGCCGGTCGAACTGGTATCGCGCTAGCCACCCTCCCTCGGGCGCGTACGTTTCTCCCCATGGTCGGCGAGATCGTGATCGGCGTGGTGGCCCGCGCGGACGGACGCTTCCTCGTCCAGCCGCGGGCCGGCGACGCGGCGATGGAGGGGCTGTGGGAACTCCCCGGAGGGAAGGTCGCTCCCGGCGAGGACCACGCGGCGGCGCTGGCGCGGGAGATCGCCGAGGAGACGGGCTTGACCGTGCGGGTGGGCGAGCCGGTCCTCAAGTGGTGCCACGCGTACGACGACCGCCGGGTGGAGCTCCACGCCTACGTCTGCGAGCCGGCGGACGGGGAGCGCGCGCCCCGCGGGACCCGCTGGGTGAGCCCCGCCGAGTACGGCGCGATGCCGATGCCCGAGGCCAACGCCGCGCTCCTGGCCGCCATTGACAGCGATAGTTCGAAGTCGTACCAATAGCGGGTGAACGGAGAGCGGCACGAGCTCGGGGATCTGCTGGAGGCGTGCGCCGGGCGCTGGCGGTCACGCGTGGTGGAGGGCTGCGCGGCGGCCGGGTTCCCCGAGGTGACCGCCACCACCTGCGCCGTGCTGGCGCCGCTCTTCGAGCGCGACGGGCTGCCGATCAGCGAGGTGGCGCGCGCGGCCGGGCTCGCCAAGAGCTCCATGACCACGATCGTCCGGGGCCTGGAGCGGCACGGGCTGGTCCGAGTGGAGGAGGACGGCGACGATCACCGCGTGAAGCGGCTCCGGCTGACCGACCGCTCGCGCGCGCTCGAGACGGCGATCCAGGGCGGGGTGACCCGACTCCGCCACCGCGTGACCGCCACGCTCGGGCCGGCCGGCCAGCGGGAGCTCCACCGGACGCTCCGGCGCGTGCACGACACCTTGTAACGGAGAGCGCATGAGCGACGGCGACATCCACGACATCGCGATCCTCGGCGGCGGGCCGACCGGGCTCTTCGGCGCCTTCTACGCCGGCATGCGCCACATGGACACGCTGGTGATCGACTCGCTGTCGGAGCTGGGCGGTCAGCTGATGGCGCTCTATCCGGAGAAGTACGTCTACGACGTGGGCGGCTTTCCGAAGATCCTCGCCAAGGATCTCGCCGAAGGACTCGTCGAGCAGGCGACCCAGTTCCACCCGACCGTGGCGCTCGAGGAGACGGTGACGGGCCTCGAGCCCGACGGCGAGGGATGGCGGCTGACGAGCGACAAGGGCGAGCACCGGACGAAGACGATCCTGATCTCGGCCGGGATCGGCGCGTTCGAGCCGCGTCGGCTCAAGGTCGACGGGGTCGAGCGGTTCGACGGCCACGGCGTCCAGTACCTGGTGCGCGACAAGATGGCGCTGGCGGGCAAGCGCATCCTGATCGTGGGCGGCGGCGACTCGGCGTGCGACTGGGCGGTCAACCTCCAGGGGATCGCCGAGTCGCTGACCCTGATCCACCGCCGCGATGGGTTCCGCGCCCACGAGGCCACGGTCGAGGAGTGCCGGACGAGCGAGCGGATCCAGCTCCTCACCCACTACGAGGTGCGCGCGGTCGACGGCGAGGAGCGGGTCGAGCGCGCCACGATCTTCGACAACCGGACCGACGAGGAGCTGGCGCTGGACGTCGACGTGGTGCTGGTCAACATCGGCTTCAAGGCCGACCTGGGGCCGATCAAGGAGTGGGGGATCGAGATGACGCGGCGGAAGATCGTCGTGAACGACAAGATGGAGACCAACCTGCCCGGCATCTACGCCGCCGGCGACGTCACCGAGCACGAGGGGAAGCTCGACCTGATCGCGACCGGCTTCGGCGAGGCCGCGGTGGCGGTCAACTTCGCCAAGGCCCACGTCGACCCCGACGCGCGCGCGTTCCCCGGCCACTCCACCGAGCTGAAGTGGCAGGAGTGAGCGCGCGCGAGGCCCGCCCGTGAGCGAGCTGGGGCCCCGGTCGGCCGCGGTCGTGATCGTCGGCGACGAGATCCTCTCGGGCGAGGTGCTGGACCAGAACGCGCCGTTCCTGACCCGGCGGCTGTGGGAGCTGGGGATCAAGGTCGAGCGGATCGAGGTGGTGGCCGACCGGCGGGACGAGCTGGCCGGGGAGATCCGCGCGCTCGCGGACCGGAACGACTTCGTGCTGGTGACGGGCGGGCTCGGGCCCACCCACGACGACGTGACCCGGCAGGCGGTGGCCGACGCGCTGGACCTGCCGCTCGAGGTCCACGCCGGCGCGGTCGAGCTCCTCGCGGACGACTTCGGCGACCGGCTGACCCCCGCCGAGGAGGCGATGGCGCGGCTGCCGCGGGGCTCCCGGATTCTCCGCGGCCGGCAGCGGCTGGCGTACGGATTCCGGGTGGCCGGCGTGTTCGTGTTCCCCGGCGTGCCGGTGCTGCTCCAGGACATCTTCGAGGTGGCGGCCGAGGACCTGCTCTCGGCCCCTTTCTTCAAGGAGACCCTGTGGGTGTGCGGCAAGGAGGGGGACTTCTCGGAGACGCTGGCGGGGATCCAGTCGCGTCATCCCGCGGTCGGGATCGGCTCCTATCCGGTCTTCATGGACGGCCGCTACCGCTGCAAGGTGGTGCTCCGCGCGCGCGACCGGCAGGCGCTGGCCGGCGCGGTGGGCGCGATCGAGGCGGAACTGGAGATGGACGCGCCGCCATAGACGGGCGGACCCTTCCCGAGTATACTTACGATGTACTTACACGGAGGCGAGACATGGCGCGCAAGCTGTTTCGAACGGGCAACAGCACGGTGGTCTCGATCCCGAAGGAGGTCCTCGAAGGCTCGGGGTTGACCGAAGGAGCCGAGGTCCAGGTCCGCGCCACCGGAATGGGCCGGATCGAGATCTCGGCCATGGACCTGGAGCCGTTTCCGGGCGTGGACGAGGAGTTCTCCCGCCAGGTGGCCGAATTCATCGACCAATACCGGCCCGCGCTGGAGAAGCTGGCCCGCTGAGTGGATCGCCTCTCGGTTGAGCAGATCCTCTTCCTGCACGATCGTCTGATCCGACGAACGGGCGGTAGTCACGGCGTTCGTGACGTCGGGCTGCTGGAGTCGGCGGCCGCCCGCCCCTTCGCGACCTTCGGCGGCGAGGACCTCCACCCAGGATTGCTACTCAAGGCGTCCGCGCTCTTCGACGGCTTGATCCGCAACCACCCGTTCGTGGACGGCAACAAGCGAATCGCGATCGCAGCGGCCTCGTTGTTCCTGATCCGGAACGGCCGGAAGATGATCGCCGACAATCGCGAGCTGGAGCGATTCACCCTGAAAGCGGCGGATTCGCACCTGGAGCTCGCGGAGATCGAGGCGTGGTTCGGATCGAATTCCGTGGAATCCGAGGAGAGGGTGCCGTGAATCGGTCCGGGATGGGGACCCTCGGGCTCCTCCTGCTGGCGTGGGCGTCCCCCTCCGTCGCCCAGCCCCTCCCCCGCCCCTGGGCCGACTGGCGCACGATCTCCACCGAGCACTTCGACGTTCACCATCCGGCGGAGCTGGCCGCATGGAGCGAGGCGGCCGCCGGGCGGCTCGAGGCGATCCATGAGACGGTGAGCGCGCTGATCGAATACGCGCCCGAGAAGCGGGTGCAGGTGGTGGTGTACGACCCGCTGGGAGTCTCCAACGGGTTCGCCTACCCGGCGGGGCCGGTGGTGCTGTGGCCCACGCCGCCCGAGCCGGCGTCGATGATCGCGGCGAGCCGGGGGTGGACCGAACTGCTGGCGGTCCACGAGTACGCCCACGTGGCCCATCTGGCGCGGCCGTCCCGGAACCCGCGCCTCCGGTGGCTCTCGCGTGTCCTGCCCGTCTTCCCGGGACCGATCGCGATGCGCGCGCCGCGGTGGGCGGTGGAGGGGTACGCCACAGTGATCGAGGGCCGCGTCACCGGGAGCGGGCGGCCGAACAGCGCGTGGCGGGCGGCGGTGCTCCGCGAGTGGGCGCTGGCCGGGATGCTGCCCGCGTACGGCGGGCTGGACGGGGGCCGGGGGTACATGGACCCGGCCATGGCCTACCTCGCCGGCTCGGCGTTCCTCGAGTGGCTGGAGGCGCGCGAGGGGGAGTCCAGCCTGCCGGATCTCTGGCGGCGGCTCTCCGCCCGCCGCGTGCGGACGTTCGAGGAGGCGTTCACCGGCGTCTTCGGCGGGCCCCCGGCCGAGCTCTGGGGGGCCTTCACCGTGGAGGTGACGGAGAAGGCGCTGGCGGTCGAGGACGCGGTCGAAGCGGCGGGCGGGCAGGAGGGCGAGCCGTTCCAGCGCCTGAGCGGCTGGACGGACGACCCCGCGGTGTCGCCGGATGGCCGACACCTGGCGGTGGTTCGCCAGCCGGAGACGGGACGTCCGCCCGAGGTCGTCGTGTGGACGACCGCCGACGACACGCTGACCACGGCCGCGATCGAGGCGCGGGAACGCGCCCGCCGGCTGGACCCGGAGGACGTGCCCGACGTGGAATGGCGGCCGCGCCCCAAGACCCCCGTGGCGCGGCTCGCGCCGTCGGGCGGTCGGGGACCGCGCGCGCCCCGGTGGCTTCCCGGCGGCGAGTCGATCCTGGTGGTGCGGCCCGAAGGGACCGGCGACGGCCGGGTCCGCTCGGACGTGTTCGTCTGGCGCTGGCGGGACGGCGGCCTCCGCCGGGTGACTCGCGGCGCCGGGATCCACGACGCCGACCCGGAGCCCGACGGCCGGAGCGCGGTGGGCACGCGCTGCGGCGGCGGGGCGTGCGACCTGGTGCGGATCGATCTGGCGACGGGCGCGCTCACGGTCCTGGCGGCCGGCGAGCCGGACGTCCGCTCGTGGCACCGACCGCGGGTCTCGCCGGACGGGCGGCGGATCGCGGCCGCGGTGAACGAGCGCGGGATCTGGCGAGTGGCGATCCTGGACCGGGAGGGGACCGCGGTGGGGCCGGCGGAGGCGGCGGAGGCGGCCAGGCCGGCCGGACAGAACGGATCCGCCGGCCGCGCCACCCGCTTCGACCTGGAGTGGACGGTGGACGGGAGCGCGCTGGTGGCGGTCTCCGACCAGGAAGGGATCCACGACCTGGAGCGGGTGGATCCCGCGACCGGCGCGGGGCGGCCGCTGACGCGGGTCCGGAGCGCGGCGCTCTCGCCGGCGCCCGCGCCCGACGGCGGCGTCTTCTTCCTCCACCTGACGACCCACGGCGTGGACGTCCGGCGGCTCCCGCCCCCGGCCGCTCCGCTCGATCCCGCGCCGCCGCTCGACCCCGCGCTCGCCCCGGCGGTCCCGCCCGCGCCGCTCGCGGCGCCCGAGCTCGCGCGGGAGACGCCACCCGCGGCGCGCCCGTACGGGCTCGGCCCCCGGCGGACGCTCATCCTCCCGACCGGCTACGGCGGCGCGGAGGGGTGGGCCCTCGGCGCGGCGGCGCACGGCGTGGACGCGATCGGGCGGCTGGCGTGGACGGCGAGGGGGCTCCTGGGGAGCGGGAGCGCGTGGCGCGGGGGGAACGCGGCGCTGGAATGGCGGGGTTGGCGGCCCGCGCTCGCGCTCGAGGCCTTCGCCGCGCGGAACCGGCCGTCGGAGCAGGATCTGGACGGCCCGGCCGCGCCGCCGGACGGGATCGGGCCGGAGGCCGGCGGGATCGGGCCGGAGGCCGTCGGGGCCGGCCCCGTTGGGAACGTCGTTGGATTCGAACCCGCCTCCGACATCGTCGCTGGCGCGGCCGACCTCGAGTACGCGGGCGCCGCCGCGCGGATCGAGCTGGAGCGCCCGTTCCTCGGCTCCGGCCGCGCCTACCGCGCGGGCGGGTCGCTGGGCCGGCTGGAGGCGGCGGGCTCGAGCGGCGGGGTGGACCGCCGGCTGGTCCACGCCGGGGTGGACGCGTGGTGGCTCCAGACCCGGGGGCGGCTCGTCCTGCGCGAGCGGATCTCGCTGGAGGGCGCGGCCGGCGAAACGGACGGCGAGGGCTGGAGCCGCGGCATCGCGCGCCTGGCCCTCGCGGCCGAGGTGCGCGACGGCCCCGCGATCCGCCTGGACGCGCTCCGGGGCCGGAGCGACCCCGGCCCGGGCGGGTTCGAGGCGTTCTCCTTCGGCGGGATCCGCCCGCCCCTGTTCGACCCCGCGCTGGTCTCCCAGCGCCTCTCCGAGCCCGCCGTCCCCGTCGGCTACGCCAGCGGCGAGGAGGCGGCGTCGATCCGGATCGCGTGGGTCTCCGAGGGCTCCGAGATCTTCTACCGCTGGATGAGCGCGGGGGACTCGATCGGCCGCTGGAAGCGCGTCTACGGCAGCCAGGTGGCGGTCGACGTTCCGTGGCTCCCGTTCCTGGCCATCCCGCCGCTCGAGGTCCACGTCGGCGTCGCGCGCACCCTCGACCCGCCGCTCGAGGACGAGACGCGCCTCTACGGAGGCCTCACGATCGGGCGCTAGTCGATCGCCGGGCCCCGGAACACCTCGCCGCCGCCGACGTCCTTCCACGCCGACCGCGAGCGGACCCGCCACGCCCGGACCGACCCTCGAGGCATTGACAAATTTTCTTTTCGGTCATACGATGGAGCCGTGCCCAGGGAGACACCGACCCTCGAGATCCTCCACGACCCCGCCCGCGCCGCCGTGGCGCTGGACCCCGACCGCGCGCGGCTCCTGGCCGCCCTGAGCGAGCGGGCCGACTCGGCGGCCGGGCTGGCGCGGCGGCTGGGGGAGTCGCGCCAGCGGCTCAACTACCACCTGCGGATGCTGGAGCAGGCGGGGCTGGTGGAGCTCGAGGTCGAGCGCCGCCGCGGCAACTGCGTGGAGCGCGTGATGCGGCCCGCGGCCGTCCACTGGCTGCTCGACCCGACCGTGCTCGGCCCGCTGCCGGAGGCGCCGATGGAATCCCGCGACCGGTTCTCGGCCACCTACCTGATCGCGCTCGCGGCGCGCGCGATCCGCGACCTGGCGGCCCTCACGGACCGCGCGCGGCGCTCGAAGAAGCGGCTCGCCACAGCGGCGATGCACACCGAGGTGCGGCTCGCCCGCCCGGCCGACTTCCCGGCCTTCGCCGCCGAGCTCGCGGCGGCCGTCGCGCGGGTGGTCGAGAAGCACCACGACGACGCGGCCCCCGGCGGCCGCCCCTTTCGCGTGATCTGTGGCGCCTACCCCGCGGTCACGCGGACGGCGCGCCGTGACGAACCCGAGGAGGAGACATGACCGAGACCGAGAGCCGCCCCGACACCCGCTCCGCCTCCGGCGAGGTCCGGATCGAGGCCCCGCCGGAGGTCGTCTGGGAGGCCCTGACCGACGCCACGGAGCTGGAGCGTTGGTTCCCGCTCGAGGCCAGGGTCGAGCCCGGCGAGGGCGGGAAGATCTGGATGTCGTGGAAGAACGAGTACGCCGCCGAGAGCGGGATCCTGGCGTGGGACCCGCCGCGGCACCTGCGGACCACGTGGGGGTTCGATGGCGGCGGCCCGCCGCAGGTCACCGACTACCGGCTCGAAGGCGTCGGCGGGACCACGATCCTGCGCGTGGTCACCTCGGGGTTCCCCGTCGATCCCTCGTGGGACGCGTGGATCGAAGGGACGAACGACGGCTGGCTCTTCGAGCTCGCCTCGCTCCGCCTCTACCTCGAGGAGCACCGCGGCGAGCCGCGGCGGACGATCTACCTGCGCCGGCGGGTAGCGATGTCGTACGAGGAGGCGTGGGCGCGGCTCGTCTCCCCGGAAGGGATGGGCGCGAAGCCACTCGACGGCGAGCCGTTCCACCACCGGCCGGACCGGCAGTACGCGGCGGTCGTGCCGGAGCTCGGGGGCGCACTGCTCCGCATGTCGCTCGAGCCGTGCATGCCGAATCCCGACGCGCGCGACGTGACGCTGTGGCTCTCGGCGTGGGGGGAGGTCGGCCCCGCCCTCGACGCGATCGAGGGCGAATGGGCGGCGACTCTGGAGCGACTCTACCCGGAGGGCGAGACGGTCTGAAGACGGTCCCGGCGGCCTGGGTCGCGGCGCCTCACCCCGTGTTCGCCCGCCCGCCGGTCCGGGCGCAGTGGAAGTACTCGCCCCCCGCCTCCTGCCACACGCGCTGAATGGTCGACGCTTCGGCGGGTGTGGGGGGCTCGACCGCGAGGACCACGCCGTCGTCGTAGCCGAGATCCAGGGCCCGGCGGTAGGCCGCATCCGCCCGGGTCGGATTGGAGAACACCGCCGTGACCACGCCGGCACGGCCGGGAGATGAGGGTTGCAGGGAACGCATGCGGTGCCTCCGATGGTGAACGTGGTGCGACCTGGTCAGATCCTACCGAGGAGGGAGTCCCGCGGCTGTCCCAACCGAACATGTTGCGCCCGGCCCCGTCCCCGGTACGTTGGGGGGCCATGGCGACCGCCGGCCCCCGCCGAAGGTTTTCCGGTCCGCTCGACGCCTTCCAGCGTTTCGCCCAGCTGGAGGCGTCGGGCGGCATCCTCCTGCTCGCCTGCGCGATCGCCGCTCTCGTCCTGGCCAACACTCCATGGGCCGACGCCTACTTCGGGTTCTGGCAGAGCCATCTCCGGATCGGCTGGAACGACTTCGTCCTCGACGAGTCGCTCCTCCACTGGATCAACGACGGCCTGATGGCGGTGTTCTTCTTCGTGGTGGGGCTTGAGATCAAGCGCGAGCTACTCGCGGGCGAGCTCTCGAGCCCGCGCCAGGCGGCGCTGCCGATGGTGGCGGCCGTGGGTGGCATGCTCGTCCCGGCCGCACTCTACGCGGCGCTGAACGCCGGCGGGGAGGCCGCCGCGGGGTGGGGCGTGCCGATGGCCACCGACATCGCGTTCGCGCTCGGTGTGCTGGCGCTCCTGGGCGACCGCGTGCCGGTCTCTCTCAAGGTGTTCCTCACCGCGCTCGCGATCGTGGACGACCTGGGTGCGATCCTCGTGATCGCGCTCTTCTACACCGGCGACGTGGCGGCGGCGTGGCTCGGTGTGGGCGGTATTGCGCTCGTCGGGCTGGTGGCGCTCAACCTGGCGGGGGTCCGCTACGGCCTGCCCTACGGGATCCTCGGAATGCTCCTGTGGTTCGCGTTCCTCCAGTCCGGCGTCCACGCCACCGTGGCCGGAGTCCTGGCGGCGTTGACCATCCCGGCCACCGCGCGGATCGACGGGCCCGAGTTCCTGGCCCGCGGTCGCGACTTCCTGTCCGCGTTCGGCCGGGCGACCGAGCGGACCGACCGGCGGCTCGCGGACCAGGGCCAGCAGGACGCCCTCCACGCCCTGGAGGAGGCGATCGAGGAGGTCTCGACGCCGCTCCAGAAGCTGGAGCACGCCCTGCACCCCTGGGTCACCTACTTCATCCTCCCGCTCTTCGCCCTGGCCAACGCCGGGGTGACGGTCGAGGGCGGCGTGACCGGCCGCCTGGTGGAGCCGATCGGCCTCGGAATCATCCTCGGCCTGGTGGTCGGCAAACAGGTCGGCGTCACGCTCTTCGCGTGGCTGGCCGTGCGGCTGGGGCTGGCCGACCTGCCGCCGGACGTGGGCTGGCTCCAGGTCTACGGCGTGGCGTGGCTGGCCGGCATCGGCTTCACCATGTCGCTCTTCATCGCGGGGCTCGCCTTTCCGGACGGCGCCGAGCTCCTGCCCGCCGCCAAGCTCGCGATCCTGGTGGCGTCGGTGATCTCGGGGCTCGGCGGCTGGCTGGTGCTCGCCCGGACGAACGGCGCCCGCGAGTGACCGCTGCGCGGGCGCGGATCGGCGGACGGCTCATCGGGCGGAGAGGCTCCGGGCCCGCGTGACGCCGCCCCTGAGGCTCGGCCGCGTGATCGTCGACCTCCGGGCGCGGGACCTGGACCGCGCGGTGGCCTTTTACTCGGACGTCCTCGGCCTGCCGCTCCTCCGCCGGGCCGCCGCCTGGGCCGCTCTCGGCGCCGAGGGGGCCGAGATCCACCTCTACCTGCACGGTGGAGCGACTGAGGGGCTCGAGTTCCGGGTGGAGGACGTGGACCGTGCGGTGGCGGCGCTCCGGGAGCACGGCGTGGAGACGATCGAGGGTCGGGAGGAGCCGGATCTCATCTGGCGCCAACCGAACGGGGTCCGGGTGTTTACCTGGGGCCGGATCGCGGAGTTCCGCGACTCCGAGGGGAACCGGTTGGCGTTGGTGGAAGAGGCCCCGCCGGGTGGAGCGGTCTAGGGCGCCGGGTCCTCCGGCGTGAGCGGCTCGATCCGTCCCGTCACCTCCACGCGTACCGGGTGACCTTCCACCTCCGCCGGTATGCGGGCCGCGATCTCCGGCGTCGGAGAGCTGGCGTAGATCACGATGCACGGGGTCCCGTCGCAGAGGCCCTGGCCCGTCCCCACCACGCCGGGAATCTCCATCCATCCGGGCGTGTGCGAGGCCAGCACCTCCTCGATCGGCCGGGGCTCGGACACGGTCTCCTCCGCGGGCGGTGGATCGTGGCAGCGCTGGGCGCTGGAGAGCGCCACGAGGGTGGCCAGCAAGCCGAGGACGAGGGAGGGACGGCGCCCGCCGGGATCGCGTCCCGGCGGGCGCCGCGCGCCTCTACGGCTTGAAGACGGTGATCGACGTGCCGTTGCTGTCGCCGTCCGGATCATGGTTCGCCGCGGAATCGTAGGTCAGGGACGAGTGGCTCACCCCGGTGACCGAGAAGAGCACGCTGGAGGTGCGCTTGGCGATTCCGGTCTTCGAGACCGTGCAGGACCCGGTGGAGTCGGTGGTGCACGAGGCCGTGCCGGTCGTGCCGTTGCTCCACGAGCCGCTTACCGCGGCGCCCGAAACCGCGCCGTGGCCGGAGTCGTGGACGCGGATCGTCACATGCGCCGTCCAGGTCGACCCGGTGCTGGTGCTCGCGCGGTCCAGATCGCCCACGTGCATCGTCGTGCCTCCGCCGCCGCCGTCGCTCACCGACACGCTCTGGCTGTCGGAGTCGGTGGCGCCGTCGTCGTCGGTCACGGTGAGGGTCACCGTGTAGGTGCCGGACGCGGCGTAGGTGTGGGAGACGGTGGATCCGGAGGCGGTGTTGCTGTCACCGAAGTTCCACGCCCAGCTCACGACGGTGCCGTCGGAGTCCGACGAGC
>DATLFF010000099.1:0-3061 GCA_035524915.1 Gemmatimonadota bacterium
TGACGAGCGGCGGCCCCTCGCCGGAGATCGCGTAGGCGATCCGGACGCGGTCGGCGGCAGTGGCGAAGCGGATCTCCTGCTCGGCGGGCGGCTCCGGGGACGCGGCGAGGGGCGCGGGGGCCGCGCCCGCCAGGACCCGGATCGGAGCCACGAAACGGTAGCCCCGCTTGGACACGGTTTCGATGTAGGTGGCGTCCGCCCGGCTGTCGCCGAGTGCCCGGCGGAGCGCGGAAACGCAGGTGGCGAGGTTGCCCTCCTCCACCACGGCGTCCGGCCACAGCTGGCCCACGAGATCGTCCTTCTCCACGAGCCGGCCGGCCCGCTCCACCAGCGCCACGAGGGTGTCGAAGACCTTGGGGCGCAGCGGCACCGGCTCCCCGTCGCGGAGCAGCCGCCCTTCGGCCACCTCCAGCTCGAAGGGCCCGAACATGTACGTTCCGGTGGGCTTCACTGCCCGCCAATATAGGCGCCCGGGCGCACAGAAAACTTCCAGAATTCTCTCAACCGTCTTTCGATACTCCGGGCGGGCCGCGTGGGGATAATGGTATGGTCACTGATCGAGATCGCCTGCGACCCGATCCCTGGAGGCCCCGGATGCCCCGCATGACGCCCGACCCGACGTTCTACCCCACCGCGAAGATGGCGATGGAGGCCCCGCCCGAACGCTTGGCCTATCTCGCGCTCATGAACCCGGCGCTCGAGGGCGAGCCGGACGCCATCGGCGTGGTCGACGTCGATCCCGCCTCCCCCACCTACGGCACGATGGTCGGGAAGACCTCGATGCCGAACGCCGGCGACGAGCTCCACCACTTCGGCTGGAACGCCTGCTCGTCGTGCCTCTGCCCGACGTCCCCCCACCCGCACATGGAGCGGCGCTACCTGGTGGTGCCTGGGCTCCGCTCCTCGCGCATCCACTTCCTGGACGTGAAGGACGACCCCCGGAGCCCGAAGATCGTGAAGGTGATCGAGGCCGACGAGATCGCGAAGAAGACGGGCTACTCGCGGCTCCACACCTCCCACTGCGGGCCCGACGGGATCTACATGAACGCCCTCGGCGCCCCGGACGGCGGCGGGCCCGGCGGCATCCTCATGCTGGATCCCGAGACGTTCGAGGTGAAGGGCGCCTGGGAGGCCGACCGGGGCCCGCAGGAGCTCTCCTACGACTTCTGGTGGCACCTGGGCCACGACACCCTGATCTCGTCCGAATGGGGCACCCCGAACATGGTCGAGAACGGGATCGTGCCCGACATCCTGATGAGCGGCGGCTACGGCCACCGGCTCCACGTGTGGGACCTCGCCGAGCGAAAGCACCGCGAGGTGCTTGACCTGGGCGAGAAACAGCAGATGGTTCTGGAGCTGAGGCCGTCCCACGACCCGAACGAGACGTACGGGTTCGCCGGCGTCGTGATCTCGACCGAGGACCTCTCGTCCTCGGTCTGGCTGTGGCACCGTGAGGGCGGCGGGAACGGCGACGGCCGCTGGAAGGTCACGAAGGTGATCGAGATCCCGGCCGAGCCGGCCGACGCGGACCTCCTGCCGCCGGCCTTGAAGCCCTTCGGCGCCGCGCCGCCCCTGGTCAGCGACATCAACCTGTCGCTGGACGACAAGTGGCTCTACGTGTCGTGCTGGGGGACGGGCCGGTTCCTGCGCTACGACGTCACCGACCCGTTCAACCCCGAGCTCGCCTCCGAGCTCCGGATCGGCGGGATGGTCGCGCGCGCGCCGCACCCCGCGACGCCGGAGAAGCCGCTTAACGGCGGGCCGCAGATGGTCGAGGTCTCGCGCGACGGCAAGCGGGTCTACCTGACCAACTCCCTCTACGCCTCGTGGGACGCGCAGTTCTACCCCGACGGCATCGACGGGTGGATGGTCAAGATCGACGCCCGCGACGACGGCTCCATGACGCTCGACGAGCGCTTCCTGCTCGAGGATTTCGGCGCGCTCCGGCCGCACCAGGTCCACCTCGAGGGCGGGGACTCCTCCTCCGACTCCTACTGCTTCGCGTAGCGTGGAGTCGGTCGCGATCGGCACCTGGGCGGCGCTCCTGGCGCTGGGCGCGTTCCACGGCGTGAACCCCGGGATGGGGTGGCTCTTCGCGGTCGCCCGGGGGATGCAGGAGAAGCGGCGCGCCGAGGTCTGGCGCGCCCTCCTCCCCCTCGGCGTCGGCCACGCGGCGGCGGTCGGCGCGGCGGTCGTGGCGGCCGCCGCCATCGGCCGGGCGCTGCCGGTGGAGGCGCTCAAGTGGGGCGTGGCGGCGTTCCTGGTGGCGCTGGGGGCGCGGCGGCTGGTCCGCCACCGGCACCCCCGCTCGCGCGGGATGCGGGTGGGGATGGCGGGGCTGACCGTGTGGAGCTTTCTGATGGCGAGCGCGCACGGGGCGGGGTTGATGGTGGTGCCGCTGGTCCTGGACCGGGCCGCGCCGGCGACGGCGCGCGGAGCCGGGGCCCCTGGGGGCGCCGCGGCCGCGGCCGGCCACGCGGGTCACGCCGCCGCGCTCGGCGTCGCCGATCCCGCCACCGCGCTCGCCCTGGCCGGCGTCCACGCGCTCGGCTACCTCGCGGTCAGCGCGCTGATCGCGGCGGTCGTCTACGAGAAGGTCGGCCTCCGCTTCCTGCGGACCCGGTGGTTCAACCTCGACCTCGTGTGGGCCGTGGCGCTGATCGCCACCGGAGTGCTGACCGCCCTGGTCTAGGCGGTCGTCACTCCGGCAGGTACTCCCCCGGGATCGGCCCCGCGCCCTCCTCCTCGTCCCATACGACGCCGGCGATCCACCACCGGTCGCCGTCGTGGACCAACTGGAACGAGTTGATGCCGCGGCCGAGGATCTCGTCGCTCCGCCAGAAGCGCTTCTGGTAGGTGCTGAAGACGTGGGCGATGTCGCCGTAGCGCTCGACCACCGCCGAGACCTGCTCCTCGACGAAGCCCTGGTCGTTCTCGCTCCCCGGCGGCGGGCTCACCTCGTCGATCCACGCGATGAACTCCTCCGGCGAGAGCACGGCGAACGAGCCCTGCCGCTGCTCGCGGTTGGGGACCATCCGCGCGTCGGGCAGGAACAGCGAGC